>JAUXLO010000042.1 GCA_030623665.1 Planctomycetota bacterium | reverse complement strand
GAGACTGTGGGCGGTTGAGCCCAACGGAGTAGACACAATAAGGCCGTCGCTACTATAAGTGGTCACGTCTTCCTCATCGATATAGAGCTTTACAGATACGAGCCTGGACAGGGATGCCCTCGATATAACGGCATCGTTGACCCCTAACGATTCCTTTACCACCTTCCCGTTGCGCTCCAACCGGCAGCTTAGGAGCATTCGGGCATCCAGTTTGTACTCATCTCTAAGAACTTTGTCCAAGTGGCTATGCATATCCTCCGGAGTCAACTCCGCCAAAAAGCCAAAAAGCCCTAAGTGAACCCCTATGACAGGTATACCATAAGGACTTACCAATCTTGAAACCCTCAGGAAGGTCCCATCGCCACCCAAGGTGATAGCGAAATCGCCCTCCAAAGGCCCCGCCTTCTCTGCCCGGGCGATGTCCATGGGTACGGCATTTGCCCTTTTCTTTAACCATGAATCCAACTCCTCAAGGGTATTCTTAATCCTGACCTTTCTCGTATCTCCAATGATTAATACCTTCTTCATTCAATCTATCGATGCCTGGCCGACCTCACCGGTACCGAGATATCCAGCTTCTCGAGTTCAATCATAAAACGTCTGAAGATACCATCTTCATCCAGTTCGAGGTCTCTTAGTAGCTCATCTCTGGAACCCTGTTCAATAAATCTGTCGGGGATGCCAAGCCTTCGTATCTTCCTAACGTCTGCGCCCTCCTCGGAAAGCATCTCCAGTACGGCGGAGCCGAATCCGCCCGCCAGGGAATGCTCCTCAACTGTGAAAACGACCGGCTGGGCCCTGACCGCCTCGAGAATAGCCATCTTGTCCAGGGGCTTGGCAAATCGTGCATTGATAACGGTCACCTCAACCCCTTCCCTGCTGAGAATGTCGGCGGCCTTAAACGAGGGATATACCATCGCACCATAGGCAATTATGACCCCGTCGCTTCCTTTTCTTAAGACCTCAGCCTTACCCCAGGAGAACGCACGAGACGGGAGGTCAAGCTCTTCGTCAGGTATGTCTGCCCTGGGATACCGTATGCAACTGGGCCCATCTACCTCTAAGGCCATTTTGAGCATCCGCTTTAGCTCACGGCCATCCTTCGGGGCCATCAGCTTCATCCCTGGAAAATGCCTGAGGTAAGCTATATCGAATGTCCCATGGTGGGTGGGCCCGTCATTTCCTACCAGCCCGCCCCTGTCCATGGCAAAAACCACGCTGTTCTCCCTCTGCTGGAGGCAGACATCGTGGAATACCTGATCGAACGCCCGTTGCAAAAAGGTAGAGTATATGGCAGCTACCGGTCTAAGACCAGAAGCCGCCAACCCGTTTGCCAGTCCCACAGCGTGTTGCTCGCAAATACCCACATCAAAATACCTGTCCGGGAATTTATCCCTGAAGGTGGTCAGTCCGGTGCCGTCCGGCATGGCAGCGGTAATCGCAATTATTTTCTTGTTCTTCTCCGCTAATTCTACCAGGACCTTACCGAAGACCTCGGTGTATGAGGTCTCCGCCTTCTTTGCCTTGGAAGTTTCCACTATCATGCCGTTATGAAGCTGGTAGGGGCCTGCACCATGATATCGAGTAGGATTCTTAGACGCCGGCTCAAAGCCCTTTCCTTTTTTTGTAATGGCGTGGAGTAGTACGGGACCTTTTATGGGTTTTAGACGCTTAATCGTCCCAATGAGAAGCGGGATGTCATGGCCGTCTACAGGACCATAGTATTGAATCCCTAAGTCCTCGAAGATCTGACCAGGGGTCATACCCCTCTTCATGGCCTCGGTAAAGTGCTCCAGGACGTTCTCTACAGGCTTCCCAAAGATGGGAAGTATATTCAGGACGTGGCGTACCTCCTTCTTGAAATCCTTGTACAAGGGGAGCGTTCGGAGTTCGGTCAGGTATTTTCCGATCGCTCCAACCGTCGGGGATATCGCCATCTCATTATCATTTAGCACAATAAAGAGGTTCTTCTTGATGCCTCCGGCATGATTAAGTGCCTCAAAGGACATGCCGGCAGCGATGGCGCCGTCTCCCACCACTGCGACGATCTTTCTGTCCATGTCTAGTATGTCGTTAGCACAAGCCAACCCCAGGGCGGAGGATATGGCATCGCCACTGTGGCCGGAAGTGAACTGGTCATAAGCCGGGCTTTCTTGTCTATCCGGGAAGCCACTCATACCCTTGTATTGCCGCAGGGTCTGAAATGCGACCCTTCTCCCGGAGAGGATCTTGTGTACGTAACACTGGTGGCCAACGTCCCACACCAAACGGTCCGACTTGAAGTCAAAACAATAGTGCAATGCCATGGTCAGCTCAACTACCCCAAGATTAGACGACAGATGACCCGGGTTCCTGGATACGACATTTATAATTAGCTCACGTATTTCCTCAGCTAGTTGGGGAAGGTCTTCTATAGGCGTGTTCTTCAAATCTTCCGGACTGTCAATAGAGTCTAGCAATCTGGGCATCTTCTTTCCCTTCAAAGGCATTATCCTTTATTGTTGGCCCCGGGCGATGTTTCTTGTGATAGATCCTTGACCAAAAGCCGGCCCTTCTCATCCCTTGTAAACATCTTTAACCTCTCCTCCGCCCCTTCCAGGAGCTCTAGGCACATTCGGTATATTTTAATGCCGTCTTCGTATTTTGCAAGAGATTCATCCAGGCTGAGTTCGCCTTTCTCCAACTCTCCCACTATCTCCTCTAGCTGCCTCAAGGCCTCTTCAAACTTCATGGTCTCCGCCTTAATGTTTGAGCTACCGGGTCGTCCTCTCTATAACAGAGACCGCAGTGCCCTTGTGGAAGCGCGTCTCGATCCTGTCTCCACGCCTCAAGCCTTTTGTCGTGGCAAGTATTTTACCACTTTTTGTTGTAATAGAATAGCCTCTTGTCAGCACTTTTAAAGGGCTCAGGCTTTCTATCTTGCTACCCATACCTCCAAGGTGTGCCCTCTTTAGCGCAAGCATATGGTCCGCACCTCGACTAAATCCATATAAGAGTTCCTCCACCCTGGCCCTGTACTGTAGGACCAGGTCCAGTGGCTTGCGGAGGCCATACCTGTGCGGAAACTCCTCCAGTCTGTTTCTTGTATCTTCCAGCTTACCATACGTGGCGCGTTGCATTCTTGTGGCGAGTGTATTTGTCCTCTCTAGGAGCTCATCCCTTATGGGGGCTACCATCTGTGCAGCTGTGGATGGTGTGGCGGCTCTCAGGTCAGCCACAAAATCAGAGATAGTAAAGTCAATTTCGTGGCCCACCGCAGATACTATGGGTATCTTAGAGGCGTAGATACTCCTTGCTACTATCTCTTCGTTAAAGGCCCAAAGATCCTCTATGCTGCCACCACCCCTGCCAACTATGATTACGTCAACAGGATTGCTGGAGATGTTGTTATTAATATCGGTTATTGCCACGGCTATTTCCTCACCGGCCCCGTCTCCTTGGACCTTTGCGGGGTATATAATGACCCCTATTTGAGGTGATCTTGAGTGTATGATCTTCAGCATGTCCCTTAGGGCAGCACCGCTCAGGGAGCTCACAATAGCCACCTGCCGGGGCAGAAAGGGCAATGGCCTCTTACGAGCGGGGTCGAATAGGCCTTCCTCTTCCAGGCGATTCTTTAGTTGTAAAAACGCAAGTTGCAGCGGACCGATGCCCCTGGGCTCTATTGCCTCGATTTGGAGCTGATACTGGCCTCTGGGGGGGTAAACAGAGATTGAACCAAAGGCGATAACCTGCATCCCGTCCTTCAAAGTAAAGGGCACTCTGGCGGCAGTGGTGCGAAACATCACGGCCTGGAGCTGGGCCTCCTCATCCTTAAGAGTCATGTACACATGGCCGGAATCCGGCCTCCTTATATTGGATGTCTCTCCCACTGTCCAGACCCCCTGGAATTCCCCCTCTACAGAGTCCTTGATCCTTTGGGTAATCTCGGAAACCGTGTAGACCCTCTGCTCTGCAGACCTCGGTTCTTTGGCTGCGGTCGGGGTTGATGTATTAAGGTTATTCATCCTCAGTTGTTCCCGTGCACCACCAGTCTTTTAATCCCCTCCGCCTTACCTGTGGAGCCGTCAACCGTTATGATGGCACCACTCATTCTCACGTCCTTATCTGCTACTTCGAAGCGCCTAGGCATTTGCGTCACAATGAACTCCAGTACATGGTCTTTGTTCCTGCCCAAGACAGAATGATAGGGGCCCGTCATTCCAAGGTCGGTTATATAGGCCGTTTTGCCCGGTAAGACCCTCTCGTCCGCCGTTTGTACGTGGGTATGGGTTCCCACCACGGCACTTACCCTTCCATCCAGATACCACCCCATGGCAATCTTCTCTGAAGTCGCCTCGGCGTGAATGTCAACTATAATTATCTGTGCCTTTCCCGACACCTCCTCAAGTATCTGGTCAACCGTACGGAAGGGACAATCTATGGGAGACATAAACACCCTGCCCAATAGATTTATAATAGCTATATCAGGCCTCAAATGGTTTTTCACCACCACCCATCCCCTGCCCTTGGCCAGCGGTGAGTAGTTTGCCGGTCTAAGGATTCTTGTTTCTGTCTCTAAGACCGGTATTGCCTCCTTTTTCTTCCATACATGGTCCCCGGTGGTAAGGATATCTATCCCGGAGTCAAATAGCCCTTTCACCACGACCGGGGTTACGCCCGAGCCCCCGGCAGCATTTTCTGCATTGGCAACGGCAAAGTCGATGTTTTCTTCTTTTATAAGAGTCGGAAGTTTATCTTCTATAATGTCTCGACCCGGCCGGCCCACAATGTCACCCAAGACCAGGATGTTAAGTTTCATCTTTTTGCCAATCTCGATGTTCAGATTAATCAAATACGAAGACGCCCTTCCGGGTTCAGATGCCTTTTTGTTGAAGCCGGTCTTTTAGTAACTTTTCAATGTCTGGCGGGATGAAGGCGCCCACGTCTCCGCCCAGGCAAGCCGCTTCTTTTATAAGACTGGAATTTAAGAAGGAATACTGTTCGCTGGCCATTATGAAGACGGTTTCTATCTCCTTTCTCACGGTGCGGTTGGTGAGGGCCATTTGGAACTCATATTCAAAATCAGATACGGTTCGTATACCCCTTAGGATGATATTTATGTTTTTCCCATGAAGATAGTCCACAAGCATGCCTTTAAAACTATCAACCGTTATGTTCTTCAGGTGTTTTGTGTGGTCGGACATCATCCGCTCCCGTTCTTCAACACTAAATAAAGGCTTCTTGAGGGGGTTAACCCCGATGGCTACTATTATGTCATCAAAGACCTTACTGCCTCTCTCAATCAGGTCCAGGTGCCCAAAGGTAAGCGGGTCAAATGTGCCCGGATAGACCGCCCTGGTCATCGTTATCTCCCCGCATAGGAATAGCTGCGCCCGAAACTTCTCCGTACACCCTTGGGCGTTAATACAAAACTGAAGGCATTATTACGGTTTGCAACATCGAAACTTATGTTAATACCGGCAGTCCAATCGTGATATTCCTTGGCAAAGGTAAAATTGCTGTAAAGGTTTTTTGAGGTTCTATTACCTTCGGCATCTTCAGCCCCCAAATCAAACGATTCAGAAAAGGTCGCACGCCATGTCTTACCGAGTAATGTATTTGCACTGAATGAGACAGCAGAACTGGCATCCTTTATAAACCTATAGCCAGCGAAATAACTCCAGTGTCCCGAACTCCTAAAGGAAAGGCCCCAGTTAAACACGTCGAGGTCCTTCTCGCTTAAGTTAAACTCATTACGCATAGATTCCATAGCCAACCTGTTGGTAAGCTGTGTTCTAAGGTCAAGTTGTAGGAAATTGTCTCGCTTGGGTTCAATGACACCCTCCGCGGTCATCATTGTGCGCACTACAGGCCCTGAAGTCTCCCTGGGCGGATCAAAAAGATGCGCCGCGATGTCAAACATAAGCAAATCTACCGTCTTCAGCTTCCAGGGCGGACCGCGACGGGTCTGTATGCGATTCCTTATGCCAATGATTGCCGAGTTATATTTGTAGAGTCCATCCGATCTCTCGTACTGAAGGAGGTCTTCAGGTCTTTTTGTCACCGTCGGAGCCATTCTCCAGCGGACTTCCGGCGTAATTAAGTGCCGTAGTCCGTTTATCCTGAGGAGCCTATTTTCAAGACCATAAACCCTCCAAAACTGGGTGCTTGTATCTAAACCAAGGCTGCCAATAAACCTCGCTGTAGCGCCACCGTTGGGACCACCATCCTCTAAGCTCTTGCTGTACCCAGCTATACGACCGCCCACAAAGGGGTTGGCCTTGAAGACCCACCACTTAAACGGCCAGCTAACGGTATGGTCCGTATCGCCCTTGAAAGCACTTGCGGTAGTTGCACTGAGATTGTCATATGCGGCACGGTCTCTGTCCTTAAGTGCAGTACCTTTCTGAACGTCAAGGAAGCCTAATTCTGTCTCGGAGGTCAGATTGAGTCTGTTCTCCCACAGCGGCTGCCCTATGACATGGTAGGCCACCTGGGGCCGTTCCTCCGGACCTGTCTGAAAACGGTTTATCTGGTCCTTAAACAGCAAGGTGGTGCCGCGATTGCCCCTAAGCCTCCGGAGAGACAAATAAGTCTCCTGTTTCTTGCCTTCTCTAAACTCCCTTTCGAAGTATTCCTTTAGGAAGCCCCTGTCACTCAGGTAGGAAAGCTCGGCATCCGCACGCCAGTCCTCCGTAAGCTGCTGCCTGTGTCGCCACAGGATCCTTCCCCTGTTTCTATTTTTAATCACCTCGCGGGGAGGGGCTTCATTCTTTTTGAGTTTGTCGTTAACGTAGTATGTCTCCAGGTAGCCTTCTATTCCCGCATCTGCCAATTTCCCCTCCAGTCTTTCTGCCTCCTCTAATTTCTCACCCTCACGCTCGTATTCGAATTCAAAGCCGACTGCCGGGCCCCTCTTATTAAGGTAGTCCATATTTACGACCACTTCACTCCAATCGCCCAGACTCTCGGGAACGAATGGCAGTGCGTATGGGTTCCAATCCGTACGTATGAATGTCCCATAGCGGCCAGACGTCCCAATACTGTAATCCTCTAAGAGGGTTTCCTTTCTTCTGGTGCTGTATTTGTAAACCGGCATATAGGCGATGGGCAGCCCACCAACGTAGAAGATACTATTATATGCCTTGGCCTCCATGTAGCTATCCCCTTCCTCGTCGAATCGCCTTCTTATTTTCACCTTCGGACTGCTGACGTGAAAGTGGGGGTGCCCAAAAGAACATGTAGTCACATAGCCGTCCTTTACTACAAATTTGTCATGGGATACCTGCTTCATCTCCTTACCACCCGTGTAGATGGGCAGTGGGAAGTTCTTTATTGGCATCTTAAGCCTGGGATTTACGTAAAAGCCTTTACCATCCACAAAATTCTCAAATACCTTGTCCGCCCGCCTTATCTCCTCCTCTTTCTCACCCATTACAATGGTTACGTCACCCTCGGCAAAAAACTCTTTAAAATTCTGTGTCTCTTTACCTCCCACCCGTTGTTGATCAAACCATAATATCGCGCTGTCTGCCGTTAGCGTCTGACCGGCGCGTTTAATCTCTACATCACCTATAGCTACCACTATCCTTGCATTGCCCTCCGTCCAGCTGTCAATATCATTAGCCACGATGTCTACCACCGGAGATACTGCCGGTGGGCCTTCTTCCAATTCCAATTCCAGTGGTTCCTTATAGGCAAACTCGGAGAGGCCAAGCTCCTTTATCTTCTTTAGCTTAAGATGACTACCGACCAGCTGCTCCTCACCCAAGGTTTGGACAGCTCCCCCACCATGGGTATTTACCGTGATACCTGCGGCTGTTTCCAGGCGCAGGTAGACCTCTTCATATTTGTCATAGTCTCGCCCTTGTATTAAAACCACATTTCCCGCGGCCAGGATTTCCATACGTGCCACCGGCTTCTGTCCGGCCTCCAGCTCATAGAACCAGCAAGTCACGTCATTGGCGCTTATCTGCACCCTGCCCTGAGATATTTTTACGTTCCCATTGGCAGAAAAGACCCTTATCCCCTCCATCTGCCAGGTGCTTATACCTTCAGCAGTAACGTTGATTGGATATTGCGCTACGTTTACGGTGATTACACCCCTGGGGTAGGCCGATCCCTCAAACCCTATCCATATGGGCACCGCTATCAGCAAACATAACAGTCGCTTCATGTTGTCCTTTGTAGAACGCTTGAGAGAAGACGTGTTCTTAACCGCATAATTATATTTACCAGTGCATAGTGTTGTCAATCAAAAAACCACCCTGTTGTTCCATATATAGCACGTTTTCTTTTATGAGAACACTATATATAGCCAAAGAAAGAAAACACTTGCACCTTGCGTTAGCAACAAGATTTGTTGCTAGAAACCCCTGCAAAAGCTGCCCCAATACCCCTGTATCATTCTGAGTTTTTGTGGCGAAGTCACGCAACGGGTATCGTCCCTAAGCCAGAGTAGCTACGTCTTCGGGTTGTGGTTTGCAGAGATCTCCTGCCAAACAACATCAGGTGCGGAAGGGGTCGGAAATCCCCTACAGCCTGATACCCTTTATGAAAAGGGTTATAGCCATAAGGATTATCGCCGCGCTTATCAGTCTTCTCGCGGTAAGGGGGCTTAGCGTAACACCAAGGTGGGAGCCTGCGTAAGAACCTATCATGGAGGCTATGCCCATGGTCAAGAGGACGGAAAGGTCAAGGCTTTTATGGAGTAGGTGACCAATGAATCCTGATAGGGCTGTAACCGAGCTGATGGCCATGTTGGTGCCGGCGGCTGCAGCGGGTGCTAGACCCATCACCTTTATCATGGTCGGTACCCGAAGGCTGCCCATTAGCAGCCCCGCCATACCCCCTATAAAACCAAGGACAAATCCCCACAATGCCGCTATAACGGCACCCTTTCCCTTCATCCCCTGCATGCGGGACTCCCGTCCCGACCCTTCACCTGATCCCTCATCGCCTGATTCTCTCTCGCTTAACTGCCCCGTACCAGACCCTCCCCCGCTCGTCCTGCACAGCATGTCAAGTCCCACACAGAAGTACACGAGTCCGATAAAGACGAGGAGCCATTTATACGAGATGTATTTGGCCGAATACCCGCCCAGGAATGAACCGATACAGGAAAATCCCCCCATAAAGACGAATATGGTCGTCTCAACCAACCGCGCCTTCCAGTATCGGTAGGAGGCAATGGTGGCCGTCAGCGTATCAATGCCAAGATTCGTGCCTGCCGCTATTTGAGGGGTGGGCACAACTGAATAGATAGCAGGCAGCCTCAGTGCACCAAGGGGCATACCGGTGACTCCGGCAAGCGTGCCTATCAACAGACCAACCGCCACCTCGAAGAGGAATTTTGGGTCAAAGACATATACCAGGACGGCATCCACTCTTGTCTACCGTTTCGCGGAAGTATATTCCGGAAAGCCACGGTCCCTTAAAGTGACAGACTCTCCAATGTCTAACAAGAAATTTAATCATATAAGACTATCGGGTTTTCCGTCCTGTATCAAGCTGGTTTCTCCTGTCTGGATCTTTTAGTACGGTCTTGTTTATGGACCTGGGTTATGCTATGTAAGGACTCAGAACGTCCCACTTGTTCAAGAATGCGGGGGCAAAGACAAAAATGGCGTAGATACAGGCGGTGTTCCATTCCATGTATACGCCAAAACATTTCAAAAAAACACTTGAAGCAACGCGCAAGATGCGCACGCTGTTGTACAGGTACGTCACTCACAGAGAAAGACTGGAACCTGATACAGTCAAACGAAAACAGAAAGGAGTGGGTTGGGAATGCTAAGAAAGCTATTATTAGCCGCTGCCTTTATCGCCTCAATATTATTTGTCCCGATGATGCTTGGTACACAGACACGTCCGGTCTACGGGTATTCTGAGGCCGATTTAGACACCCTGAAAAGGACGAAGATTTGCCAGCATTGCAACCTTTACAATGCCGACCTCAGCAATACCGACCTCAGCGGCGCTGACCTGAGTGATGCCAGCCTGTACGGCGCCAACCTTAGCGGCTCCAGGCTGGTCGGCGCCAACCTGACCGGTGCCATCCTTATCGGTGCCAACCTCAGCGACACCAACATGACTGACGGCGCCAGCCTGAGCGGTGCCAACATGTTCGGCGCCAACCTGCACGGTGCCGACCTGGAGGGCGCCGACATGAGTGGGGCCAACCTGCATCTCGCCGACCTGAGCAATACCAACCTCAAGGGCGCCAACCTAAGTGGTGCAGACCTGAGCGTCGCCGACCTGGAAGGTGCCAAAGTCGAGGGCGCGAACCTGCAGGGGGTAAAAGGCCTTACCCCGGAGAAAAAGGAGGACCTCAAGAAACGCGGCGCAACGGTGGACTAGCCCCCCTTTCCCGGGCTCTGCAGATGTTGGATTTGGTTAGTATTTTTTATAATCAACTGACATAAATAGCTACTAAAGGGTGAATCTCAAAAGGGAAAAAGAGAAGTCTTCCCTATGTTGGGAAGGCCTGCCATATAATTGATTTTAGAGGTCTTAGATGATTGATATTCAGACAGAACGGCCTGTATTCAAATGGGTATGCATACTCCTGTTTATGCTTGTAACACTCTTCTATTT
>JAUXLO010000178.1 GCA_030623665.1 Planctomycetota bacterium | reverse complement strand
GCCTGATGGCCTTTGTCCGTCTGGCGCAGTATGCTACAGGCAACTATGTCGTCTCTATTCAACTTAAGGGTGCACTGCCCTGGTTCCACTTTTCCATTACGCACGGCCACGCGGGCAATTGCATTATCAAGCCCCGGGTCGGCCATCTCTTTTATAATATCCGAATTAAAGACCGTCTCTGCCTTGATAATAATAACGGGCTCAGAAGACCTGTCTTTAAGCAGGTCTGGAAGGTCGCCGTTGTCAGGCCCGCACCAGTGTATGGTGGAACGTATCCTGGCGTCTCCTGCAAGAAGCGTCTTGAGCCTTTCGTCTGCGTTCTCTTTGGTGGTGACTATGAAGAATTCCTCTATGCCGCCTTCTTGTGCAGATAGCACGCTCCGCTTGAGGAGCGGTATGCCTACATGGTCTTCAAGAACCCTCTGGGGGTCCGTTATTAGGATTACTGCTACGATAGTCATGCTGCCGGCCTTTTGATGGCGCTGTGTTCAGAATTCTTCAAGTCTTGGCAATATTTCGCGTTCGGCGCGTTCTATGTCTTCTGTGAAATCTATTTCTATCCAGGGGAGGCCGTCGACCTTCACAAAGCCCATATCGCTCTGGTCGAGGCACCTGTCAATTGCCTCCTCGTACTCTGCATCCAGCCTGCCCTCATTTATAAGCTCGTCCAGCGCATCCTTGAGTACAGGGCCATCCTCTGCCGACAACTTTAGAAAGCCTACGCCTTCCCCGACGCATGGAGATTTCACTTTATTGTCTTTGGAGATAGCTACTACCCTGTCACCATCGGCAAAGAGCTTCATCTCCTCCCCTGAGTCGGTAAAATCTTCATCCACCAGGAAGCAGCTGGCCCTGGGTGACCGCACCAACCTCTCAAGAAGTTTAGGGTGAAACAGTACGTCAGCGTCCATAATAAGCACCTCTTCTCCCAGCTTCTCCCTTGCTGTCCATAGGGACGTAACACTGCCGTTCTTGTAGTCTTCATTAATCAGGTAATGGAATCTAACGTCTTTCTTCTTACCCTTCTCACCAAGCATCTTTATCTCTTCAAAGATCATATCCTTCAGGTGACCCAGCACGAATGTTATATCCCTTATGCCCAACCCTTCCAGGATATCAAGGTGTCTCGCCAGTAGTGTCTTTCCGCCTATTTCTATGAGGCATTTGGGCCTTTCATTCGTCAGGGGCTTCAGCCTCTTTCCTACACCTGCAGCGAGTATTATGGCCTGCATCCAACCTCTCCCAAGGTTTTTTCCAGACTCTTTAGGAAGTTTGTCAACTCGTGAGGTGCAAGTTCACCCATGTTGGCTACCCTGAAGATATCTTCCTTGAGTCGCGCCTGACCGGCGTAAATAACAAAACCCTCTTTCTTTGAGTTGTCGTGGAGGTCTTGGTAACTTACTCCGTCAGGGAGATGCAGGGCTGTAATGGTATTGGAGAGAAATTCCTCGGGGAGGAGCAGTGTTAGCCCAAGCCTCCTGAAACCTTCCCTGAGAATACTTGATGCCTTCTTGTAGCGGGCTATCCTGTTATTGACACCCTCCTCGCGCAACTCCTCAAGGGCTGCCTCCAGGGCATAGAATATCGGGATGGAGGGTGTGAACGGGGTGCCGCCCTTTTCCTGGTTCTCCCACTGGTTGGGGATGTTGAGATACATCGACCGGACCGGAAGGTTTCTCATCCTCTCCATCTGCTCTCTTCTGACGATGACAAACGAAAGCCCCGGTAGGCCCTGTATACACTTGTTTGCCGAACCCATGCATATATCTACGTTATCTCTTACGAGGTCTATTTCCTCGCCACCAAGGCCGCTGATGGAATCGACAAGGAAAATCCTCCCGTATCTCTTGCACCTTTCACCGATCTCCTTTACCGGGTTTATAAGCCCCGTGCTGGTCTCATGGTGAACCAGGGCCACAACCTCAACCTCAGGATGTGCCTCGAGCGCAGCCTCTACCTCATCCATATCAGGCGGCTTCCTCCAATCGCAAACCAGCTCCCTCTTGTTGAACCCATAGATAGAGGCTATTTTTGATATCCTCTCGCCATACACCCCGTTATTGACTACCAACATGGTTTTTCCTTCGCCGAGAGAGGAGGAGATGGCCGCCTCCATTGCGGCGGTACCGGAACCGGTAAAAATGACTGCTGTATGGATATCATTCCTGGCAAATGTATCGGTCAGCATATCTCTGACATTGCGCTGAATCTTGGAGAAATCGTCCTCTCTGTGGCACATGTCCCCTCGAAGCAGGGCATTGCGTACCCTATCCGAGGTGTTTACAGGGCCCGGGTTTAGGAGTACCATCTTCTTTTTTCCTTTCATCGGTGTCGTTCTTCTCTATCTATACTGTCCATAAATCTCTTCTTTATCTCTAACGGGCCGTGTGCCACCCTGCCCAGACTGTCGGCCATATTATCAGGCTTTATCTTGGCGAGCATAAAGGATGGGCCGCTCGTCTTAAGGCATCTCTTTAGTGTGGTCTCAAAGGCGCCCCTTTCCGTTACTTTTACCACCACCGGATATCCTGACGATTTAGCTATATTCTCCAGACGGACCTGCGACGAAATGGTGGGCTGGTTGCCTGTGGAACCATATACCCCGTTATCCAATACTATGTGAATGAGGTTCTTGGGTAACAGTGCACCTACCTGTGCCAAAATGCCCAGGCCCATGAGCAGGTTGCCGTCGCCGTCGAGTATCACCACCTTACGTTCCGGCCTATTTAGTGCAAGGCCCAGGGCGATTGAAGAGGCCAGCCCCATAGAGCCAATCATATAGAAATTCTCCGACCTGTCCTTCAGGCTAAAGGCCTCGCGTGATATCCTGCCGTTTGCGGTTACCAACAGTTCATTCCCGAGTTGTCTCATAACCGTCCGTACGGCCTGAGTCATTTTCATTTTAAGACACCTTTGGGAATGAATATGGCTGCAGGAACCTTGTTTCGGGAGATTACCTGGTGAGACCACCCCACGACTCTCTCTGCGTTCTTATGGGTAAGTCTCTTGTAAGGTAGGTTTATAGAGTCTAGGAGCCTTGTTGAAGCCTTTCCCATTACCTCGTGTTCCGGGGCGTCATGCCCCTTGTACCCTCGCCATGTCACTATGAGCAGGCACGGAATCCTGTAGATGAGGTGTAGAGAGGTCAGGGCATTCAGGCACTGGCCCAGCCCCGAGTTCTGCATAAGTACGCAAGGTGTCTTTCCTCCCAAATATGCTCCGGCGGCCAGGCCTACGGCAATATCCTCTCTTACTGTGGGGATATATGATACATCGGGGTCCTTCTCGAGGAATAAGATTACGTCACTAATGAGGGAACAGGGCACTCCTGCAAAAAAATCATAACCAAATTGCCTCAGTTCACGGGAAATATCCGTGGGGAACTCTCCGGAAAGGATCTTCTCAACCTCGGATAGAGTTGAAATCCCTTCAATGGCCTCGAGCTCTTTTTTGGGTGGAATGGGTGAAATCCCTTCAGCAGTGCTTTTCAACCCAAACTCTGGAATTATTCTCAGCAGTTTTTCTTGTTCTGGTCCACTCAGGGCG
>JAUXLO010000141.1 GCA_030623665.1 Planctomycetota bacterium | reverse complement strand
TGTACGGGTTGCAGTTGTTGTCGTGATATTTATTTGGGTTGTGGATTACGCCATAAAAATTCTTCATCGCGGCTGATACGCCCGCCAGGTCGTGGTCCTTGAGAATGGGCACGTTTATTATGCCGTCGCAGATCCTGGATACAATCTTGCTGAAGCAGCTACCGACGCTCCCGGCCATCTGAGGCCGCGCGTCGTAACCGCCGCCGGTAAGTGCGTCAGTGCCAAAACACTTAAGACCTCCGCTCTTTCGTATTCTGAATCCCGCCTCTTCCAGTTCTCCATTGGTCCTGTCAAAGACGATAATATGGTCGTCCTTTATGCCCGCCGATTTCAGACCATCGACGATGGCCTCTACCAATTCTACATGTGGCGAGAAGGGCTTCTTACCCAGGCAGTTGAGCTTTATACCGATCATTTCCTTTGGCTTGAAGAGCGTCGACCAGGCCTCGGGTGCGGTAGCCGCACCGGTAACCCTCATCACACCGTCATCCACGGCCTTCCGTAATAGTCCCCCGTTTGCCTTACCATGACCGTCCAAAAAACTGTTGGAGCGGCTCAGGATTATCCTTGGCCCCGATAGCGAAGGGACTTCCGAGGCCTCGACGTTAGGGAGATAGATACTGCCGGGGAGGAAATGGTTTAGAGAGCAGGCAAGTCCTACACCTAAAGTATCTTTCAGAAATTCCCTTCGAGTCTTTTCACACTTCAACGGGCCACCTCAATCCATGTTCCTGGTGTGCTAAAAAAATATTATAAGTCTACCTGTATGAACTGTCAACACCCACACCGTGCCGGCATTTCATGCGCACTGTTTGATTTCTATTGACCATGCGCCGTGTTCCTGCTAAACTCCCCAAAACACGGATTTCACTTCAAGGACACAAGACCAACCGTGAGGCATATTGTCTACCTTCTCTGCCTATCTCTAGTGTGCGGGTGTGCGCATTATGTCGGGGACCTTGACATCATAGATGAACTGAGAGCGCCGACAAAGTTTCCTGATATCTACGAACCCGACGTGCTTGATACCACAAAACTCCTTGCCAAGAATCAACTCAAAGAAGGAGAGAAAATAATGCTAGTCGGCCTGGGGGAGACGAAATACGCCAGTGTGCAGCTTATGCTGGTGGGAAGCGGGGTTTCGGTGCCCCCACATCTTCACAAGGATCACGACGTTGTAATGCACGTTAAGAGGGGTAGCGCTATAGCAATACTGAACGGGACGCATTACTTTGTGAAAGAGGGGGACATTATCCTCGTACCCAGGAAGACGTGGCATGAGGTTTCGAACACGAGCGAGGAGACAGTTGCCCTTGTAAACGTCTTTTATCCGGTCTACACCGGGGAAGACATTAAGTTCTTTAAGACGAGGGAGAGGAAGAAAGAAGGAAAATTGAGGCCTGGATATGAGCAGGCCCGGGAACCTCGACAATAGCAATGACGGGGATATAGTCATTAATGCGAATACTGCTGACAAACGACGATGGTATTTATGCTACAGGTCTGGCGGCCATGAACAAGGCCCTGGGTGAGATAGGGGAAGTGGTGACGGTGGCTCCAGAGGCGGAAGAGAGCGGGACGAGCCACTCGATAACCTGGACCCATCCATTACGCTACCGTAAGGTCTTTGTGAAGAATGAGTTCTTCGGCTACGCCGTCAGCGGCTCGCCCGCGGACTGCGTCAAGCTGGGGATCATGGGTATCATGAAGGAACCACCTGAGCTGATAGTCTCCGGGATAAACATGGGGGCAAACGTGGGCATACACGTCCTCTACTCGGGTACGGTTGCCGCCGCTATCGAAGGGTCTATATTGGGCATCCCCTCAGTGGCCGTGTCGGTTGACGTCTCGGGCTACGCAGACCTGGAGTACGCGGCGACTATTTCCAGGGATATCATAAAAGAGATAATGAAGAACAAACTCCCGAAGTGTACGCTGATGAACATCAATATTCCCTCAGTGGGGCGGGAAGAGATCAAGGGGATCAGGTTTACGCGTCAGTGCACAGAGGGTTTTGAGGAGGGCGTAGATGAGCGGAAAGACCCGGGGGGCAGGACCTACTACTGGTTGGTGGGCGGTATGGAGGTGGCCGTGGAGGAAGAAGGCACGGACATACGGTCTGTCCACGACGGCTATATATCTATTACGCCACTGCACTACGACCTGACCGACTATAATCTGCTTAAACACTTAAGCTCCTGGGACTGGAGCAGCGTGGAGGAAGATATTTGCAAGTTTAAGGGTATAACCAGGTAATAGTAAATAATTGTTCTGGGAACGAATTGCTGCAGGATGCCCCTTGACCGATGGATTTCTTGGTCACAAGGGGCAGTTTTTTTGGACTCAGAAGCTTTCTCTATTAAACGGCATCGGTAAGAGTTCGGAGAGTTTTAGCTGCCTCTCCTCCTTCGGGTTTGCCAGGATGATTATAAGGTCCTTGGCAAACTCCGCCAGCACCTGCCTGCACGCACCGCAGGGGGGAGTTAAATGTTTCGCCTCGGTGTACACGGCCAGTGCCTCAAAATCCCTGGCGCCGTCTGAGACGGCATTAACGATAGCAGTCCTTTCGGCGCATACGGTGAGGCCGTAAGAGCAGTTCTCTACGTTGCATCCCAGGTATACCCTGCCGGACTTCCTGCGAAGGGCGGCACCCACAGCGAAATTACTGTAAGGGCTGTAGGAATGTGTCCGTGCCTCACGCGCATGTTTCACCAGTTCGTTCATTTTTTCTGTGCCGACTTTTCGTCAGGGATGCCTTTACATGAGACAATCATTTCTCTCAGCATCCCAAAGGCCGTTGTACGCAACTGCTTCATAGTGGCGTGGACCCCTTCCTCGGTTAATTCCTGTGGTCCGAGCCCCGCAGCCTTGTTGGTTATGCAGGAAAGTCCACATACCCTGACACCCATCTGTCTGGCCGCAATGACCTCCGTAACCGTTGACATGCCGACCGCATCCGCTCCCAATGTCCTGAACATGTCAATCTCCGCGGGTGTCTCAAAATTGGGACCGGACACACCCAGATACACGCCCTTCCTCAGCTTTACTCCAAGACAGCTTGCTGCATCCGTCGCCATCTCTACAAGCGTGGGATCGTAGGCATTTGTCATGTCCGGGCATTGCTCGCCAAGCATGTGGTCGCTTATGCCCGTTAGCGGGTTATGCATAGTCATGTTTATGTGGTCGGTAATCACCATCAAGTCTCCGTCCCCGAGCGCGCGGTTTATACCACCTGCGGCGTTGGTCACAAAAAGCACTTGTATCCCCAGTTGACATAACACCCTCACCGGATAGGCCACCTCATGGGCAGAAAAACCTTCGTAGAGGTGAAACCTCTCGTTAAGGCATACGACGGGTTGCTCTCCAATCTCTACGGCTATAAACGCCCCCTTCTCTTTATCGCGGCGCTGGGGCAGGAGATTCGGTATGTCGGAATATTTTATGGCGGTAACTTTGGTGTCTTCATCTGCAGATTCCTCTGCAAATTTATGCCACCCGGTGCCTGAGACAACCCCTATCTTGGGGCTCTTGGGGAGCTTGGCCCGGATAAATTTGGCAGACTCCTGTATTTGCTCATACAGTGTGCTCATCGCACAGGGCATTTTACACCATCAGGGGATGGAGTTAAAGAAATAATTATTGCCTTCTGGACGGA
Source organism: Planctomycetota bacterium (assembly GCA_030623665.1). Lineage (GTDB taxonomy): Bacteria > Planctomycetota > Brocadiia > Brocadiales > Bathyanammoxibiaceae > Bathyanammoxibius. The sequence goes on along the minus strand of JAUXLO010000141.1, from coordinate 1,180 downwards.
GAGTGATGATAATAGGATAGTAGGACTTTTGGTGTAGTTCCGAGGTTGTGAAAAGAGATGACAAGAAGAAGTAGTAGTAGAATCGTCTCCAGGAGGGGATTTCTCAAGGCCGGGATAGCTGCCGCGGGTACCGCGTGTCTGGGGTGTTCCGACGTCCTGGCAGCCTCTGAGTCTGCCGCGGGGGCCATTATTTCGGGCCGGGGCGGTGAAGAGTTCCCTGTCCATGAGGCGATGTACTATGAGAAGCTGGAAGACGACCGGGTAGAGTGCAAGCTATGCCCCAAGGACTGTAAGGTTGCCGACCTGGAGAGGGGCTACTGCGGCGTAAGAGAAAACCATGGCGGCACGTACAATACGCTGGTCCACTCGCGTGTCTGCGCGCTTCACCTGGACCCCATCGAGAAGAAACCCTTTTTCCACTATCTCCCCGGGACGCCCGCACTCTCGATTGCCACCGCAGGCTGTAATGTGGAGTGCAGGTTCTGTCAGAACTGGCAGATCTCGCAGTTCAGGCCGGAACAGGTGGACAGCATAAAGCTCACCCCGGAAGACGTCGTGGAATACGCAAAGAAGAAACACGCCCCCACCATTGCATACACGTCCACGGAACCGGTTGTTTTCTATGAATACATGTACGACACGGCGAAGGCCGCGAAACAGGAAGGTATCACCAGCGTCGTGGTCTCTAATGGGTATATAATGGAAGAACCCCTTGTCGAACTCTGCAAGAATCTTGATGCGGTCAAGATAGACCTCAAGGCGTTCACCGAAAAATTTTACAAAGAGTCCTGCAGCGGCGAACTAAAGCCCGTGCTGGAGACCCTGGTGACATTGAAAAAACTTGGGATGTGGACCGAGATAGTGGTGCTTATCGTACCCACGCTGAATGACGGAGACGGGGAGCTTGAGGAGATGTGCGCCTGGGTATACGGGGAGCTTGGGCCGGACGTCCCCATCCACTTCTCCCGTTTTCATCCCACGTACAAGATTAAAAACCTTCCGCCCACCCCCGTGCAGACGCTGGAGAGGGCCCGGAACATCGCCATGGAAGCAGGTCTGAACTACGCGTATATCGGCAACGTGGCCGGCCATGAAGGCGAGAGCACTTATTGCCCCGATTGTAAAGAGGTAGTCATCAAGAGAGTAGGCTACAGCATCCTGCGCAACACCATAACGGATG
>JAUXLO010000136.1 GCA_030623665.1 Planctomycetota bacterium | reverse complement strand
CCTTTCTAGCTACTGGTGACCTTGACATGGCCCTCTTCCCTGGCCTTCACCAGATGCCAGTCGCGGTCAAACCTGCCCTTTGGCCTGATTACCTCTCTATAAAGCGTGTCCCTCTCTACCGGGCTGCGACCCGCCTCTTCGATGAGTCTTATAATCTCCGCCACCGATAACTCCTCCGGTGTATCGGCCCCTGCCGAATGGGTTATCCTCTCTACCAGAACGGTGCCGTCTATGTCATCCACTCCGAAGCTCAATGATACCTGGGCAAGTTTTATACCGAGCATAATCCAGAAGGCCTTTACGTGGGGGAAATTGTCCAACATCAGCCTGCCAATGGCCAGGGTCTTGAGGTCCAGGGCGGCAGTGGTGCGCGGCAGCCCCTGCAGAAAGGTGTTGTCGGAGTGGAACGCCAGCGGGATAAAGGTCATAAACCCGCCTGTCTCGTCCTGAAGCCTGCGGAGTTCCAGGAGGTGGTCAACCCTCTCCTCGTCCCTCTCCATATGCCCGTAAAGCATGGTGGCGTTGCTCTTTAGTCCGAGCAGGTGTGCCTCGCGCATGACGCCCAACCAGCCCTCGCCCGCCAGCTTGTCGGGGCACAGCTCTTTCCTGACCCTGGAGGAAAAGACCTCGGCCCCTCCCCCGGGTATCGACCCCAGGCCGGCCCGCCTGAGCGCCACCAGGGTGTCCCTGAGCGAAAGGCCCGCCCTCTCGGCCAGATGGGCAATCTCCACCGCAGTAAAGGCCTGCAGATGCACCTGGGGATAACGTTCGTGCAGCCTGCCGAGCATATCAAGATAGTAACCGAACTCGAGCTTCGGATGCAGCCCGCCTACTATGTGTATCTCTGTGGCCCCCTGCTCCACCACGCCGTCCGCCTCATCCATAACCTCGTCCAGGCCCATCGCGTAGGCGTCCTCTTCTCCCTCCTCCTTAGAGAAGGCGCAGAACCTGCACTGGTTCTTGCATATGTTGGAATAGTTTATGTGGCGGTTTACCACGTAAAAGGCCTTGTCCCCGTTCTTACGCTCCCTCACGATGTTGGCCATATGACCGATCTGAAGGATATCGTTAGACGCATACAGCCTGAGTCCGTCCTCCCGGCTCAACCTTTCACCATCAACCACCTTCTTGTATATGTTGTTGAGGTTGGACGAGTTGGGGGACTTATCAGCGCGTGCCTTATTCATACCCTTTTCTTTCACCAGAACTCATTATTTTTAGAAAATATCAGATAACCACCGCAAAATCAAGGTTATACCAACATCCCGTTGTATCATACATGGACATAAACAGCGCATTTTAGTGGGCATGTCCGCTTACCTCTTTCCTTTGAAAAGACAATACGCTGTGGGTATGCTGCAACATACCCAAATTTATTTGCTTACGTCTGCCGTATAAACTAAAATGGTTTTTGATACTGTCATGGGTATAGAAGAGGCAAAAAAAGAGGTCTTGAAGTGCGCAAGGTGCGGCAAGTGCCGCTCGGTATGCCCGGTATTTCTGGAGACCGGGGACGAGACACGTGTCGCCAGGGGCAGGATAAGCCTGGCAGAGGCCATATTCCAGGGAGAGATTTTTTACACCCCGGAGTTGAGGGATTATATATACTCGTGCAAGAAATGCCTCCGGTGCCAGGCCATATGTCCCTCCGAGGTGAACTTCAGCGAGATTATAGATGCGCTCCTGGAGGGGATAGAAAAGAATATGGGCATACCGCGCCTCGCACGCCTTATACTCAGGCACCTGCTCCCCAGGAGGAGGCTGTTCGACCTTACACTCAGCATCGCCTCCTTTGGCCAGAGGTTTATCCCCGGTGAACGGCGGGGGACGCTGAGGCACCTGCCGCTATTCTTTATGGGCAATAGATGGCTGCCCCCCCTGGCCGGACAGACCGTGCTGAACAAGTACAGCCACGCAAAGGGGCCCGCCAACCCGAAGATGCGGGTGGGGTTCTTCGTGGGCTGCCTCACAAACTACGTATACCCCGATATGGCGGACTCCCTCATAAACGTCCTCAACAAGTTGGACATTGAGGTCATTGTCCCATCTCAGCAGGTATGCTGCGGCATTCCGGCCAGGTCTCTGGGAGACTCGACCGCAGCCAGAAAGCTGGCTGAGAAGAACAGGGAGGTCTTTGAGGCCGAACACCTGGACGCAATCGTATCCGGCTGCGGTACCTGCACCCTCACAATAAAGAGGGACTACCTCAAGATACTGGGCGAGTCTTGGAGGCCCATGCATGATAAGATTTATGATATTAACGTCTTCCTCGAAAAATTCACCCGGTACGACACCACCCCCCTGGACTCTACGGTCACCTACCATGACCCCTGTCACCTTCGCTGGGGCCAGGGCATCGTTGAAGAGCCGAGGAAGGTAATCGGGCGATGCGCCACGCTTAAGGAGATGGCATCGCCTGAGAGGTGCTGCGGTGGAGGGGGCATCTTCAGCCTCATATACCGTGACCTGTCCATGAAGATAGGTGAACATAAAATAAGGTCGATAGAGAGGTCGGGGGCGGAAAAGGTGGTAACCTCCTGCCCCGGATGTATGCTTCAGCTCTCGGACCTTGCAGCCGCCAAGAATCTCTCTGTAGAGATCCTTCACGTAGTAGAACTCCTGGACAGGACACTTAAGGAGAACGGCAAGGCAGCCACGGCTGTCAAGCAGAAAACGGGGGCCGGAAACCAGCCCTAGGCTGAAGGCCAAATGGTCATGAATGAAAAGGAAGTGATTTCTACTACAGATGCGCCGCAGGCCATCGGCCCGTATTCTCAGGGCATCCGTGCAGGTTCTTTTGTCTTTGTCTCCGGCCAGATACCCCTGGACCCCCACACGGGAGATATCGTCCCGGGTGACATACGTGCACAGACCCGCCGGGCGCTTGAAAACCTCAGGGGTGTGCTGGAGGCAGCAGGCTCATCGCTGGAAAAGGTAGTGAAGACAACTATATTTCTGGCGAGTATGGAGGACTACGGAGCGGTTAATGAGGTGTATGCAGAGTTTTTCGGGGACTCCAGACCCGCCCGCTCAACCATCGAGGCCGCAATGCTCCCCAAGGGCGTAGCGGTTGAGATTGAGGCCATTGCCATAGCAGACACGGGAGGTAAGACATGATACTGGTAACGGGCGGTACGGGCTTTGTCGGACGCAACATCGTAAGGAGGCTGGTTAGAGAAGAAAAGCAAAAGGTGCGGTGTCTGGTGAGAAAGGAGTCGCGCCGGGAGGTGCTGGAAGGACTTAAGGTGGAGTTCTGCGAGGGGGACATAACCTCGCCCAAAACGCTTGAGGGGGCAATGAAGGGTGTGGATACGGTCATCCACATTGTGGGCATCATCAGGGAGATTCCGCCAGAGGTGACGTTTGAGAGGATACACGCAGAGGGTACGGCGACCGTGGTGAAGGCCGCTAAGAGGGCAGGGGTAAAGAAATTTGTCCACATGAGCGCCATGAGTTCACAGCCGGAGGCCCCCAGCCGTTACCACAAAACCAAATGGTCGGGGCAGGAGTCCGTACGCCTGAGCGGCATCCCTTTCGTCATATTGCGGCCGTCTATAATATGCGGCAAGGAGGACGAGTTTGTGAACATGTTCGCCAAGATAATCAGACAGACGTGGTTCTCGCCGGTCTTCTATGTCATAGGATCGGGAAAGGTGAAGATGCAGCCCATCTACGTGGGCGACGTGGCGTACTGTTTTGCAAAGGCCGCCACCAGTGAGAACATAGTAAACAAGGTCTATGAACTCGGCGGGCCGGAACAATTATCTATGGACGAGATAATAGACACCATTATCAAGGTAATGGGTGCATGGAAGAAGAAGCTTCACCTGCCTATTGCGGTGGCACGGCCCGTGGCCCGCATGATGGAGAAGCTTTCCGAGAAGCCTATACTTACCCGCGAACAGCTCCTTATGATGGAGAGTGACAACGTGGGGGACATAGCGGCCATGAAGAAGGACTTTAAACTGGAGCCGATGGGGTTCGAGGACGCAATCAGGACCTATCTAACACCGGCATCAGAGTAGCAGCTGTACGTATTGACTGTTACACGCAGGGATTCGGCGCGCCCCGCCGTTTACATGTCTTCTGGATGATTGCTTGGGTTTTCTTCGTCAAATTCCCACTTAAGCGGGTTGCTGATTATATATTCCCTTATCTCATTCAAATCTTCTTCTTTCCGGACAACATGTTCGTAATAATTACGTTGCCAGAAATGTTTTTCAAAAGGTACCCAATCATTCTGTTTTACACCCTCCATGTATATTTGTGTCGTCAAGGATTTAAGACTGTACACAACATCAGGCAACGACAATGTCTTCGTAGGGGCAACTCCCTGTGGTTGCCCTTTAGTTTCTTCATCTTGCGGGCAGGCACGGGGACCTGCCCCTACATTTAATATGATTATTCCATGTAAATGATTCGGCATGATGATGAATTCGTCAATGTTGACGCCAATATAGTGCGCCGGTAATTCAATCCATGTTCTTTGCACCATTTGGCCGACTTCGTTTAATACCATCCTGCCGTCTTCGACATCCCCCAGGACACATTTCTTTTTATGTATGCATATTGTTACATAATACGCTCCTGTCTGGTGGTAATCGTATCCCTTTAACCGGATGGAACGACGGTGGTGTTTGGGAGCATTTTGTAGCATCTTATTTGTTACTTGTGTTTCTGGCGTAGTGTCATGTAGGGACAATTCATGTCCCGCCTGAGGCGGATGCCTACCCAACTGCATGGTGCGTCGAGACGTCGTGTTACACCATCTCTACCCTGCGTTTACCCCTTACCACCTTTCCTATGACTGTGGCGTCCTGGCCTACTGAACGGACCATACGTATTATCGAGTCCTCGTAATAGTCCTTTACTATAAGCACCATACCTATACCCATATTGAATACCCGGAACATCTCGTCTTCCGGTATGGCCCCGAGCTTTCTAACCAGCTCAAATATAGGGTGGGGTGTCCAGCTCCCTTTTTCTATCCTGACTGACGTGCCGGACGGTAGAATGCGCGGTATGTTTCCGGCAAGACCTCCACCTGTAATATGGGCAATCCCCTTTACAATGCGTTTTACCTTATAGTGTCCCATCACCTTCTTCATAGCCCTTACGTATATCTTCGTGGGTCTCAACAGCTCCTCGCCCAGCGTAACGCCGAGTTCTTCAACCTTCTTTCTGACAGACCACTTTTGCTGTTGGAAAAAGACCTTCCTAACGAGTGAAAATCCGTTGCTGTGCAGGCCACTGGAGGAAATGCCTATCACCACGTCCCCCGGCACTATTGACTTACCGAGTATAAGGTCCTTCTTTTCCTTGACCCCCACCGCAAAGCCGGCGAGGTCGTATTCGTTATTACTATAGAAATCGGGCATCTCGGCAGTCTCACCTCCAAGCAGGGCACAT
>JAUXLO010000186.1 GCA_030623665.1 Planctomycetota bacterium | reverse complement strand
GCATAGAGGACCTCGGGGGCATCGCACCCGTCTTTTGCCCGTGTAATTAGCTCACCAATGTTTTTTGCCGTTTTCCCTAAAAGTATAACACTTTTCGCGCGTTTCGCACACTCTTCGGCAAGGGCATCGAACGGCGTCCCTTTGTCATAACCGCCGGCGATAAGCACCACAGGCCGTTCAAAGGCCCTGAGGCCGGCAATGGCCGATTCAGCGGTGGTGGCGATTGAATCATTATAGTAGCGTACCCCGTCTATCTCACAAACGAACTCCAGCCGGTGCTCAAGGCCGGAAAACCCCCTGATGGCCCTTTCGATGCTCTTACCCTCTACTCCCGTCAAGAAGGCCGCGCATGATGCCGTAAGCATGTTCACCACGTTATGGGCACCGGGAATCTTTGCGTCCGAAAGGCAAGCAACCACGGCCTCTCCTTGCCCTACATTACCACAACGCAAGTGAATGTTGCCGTTTTCCAGGAAGGCCCCGGATTCAACAACCTTTCCGGCACTGAACCAAAAGACCTTTGCACTTGTCTCGGCAGCCCATTTTCTAAGTTCCTCGTCATCGAGGTTCAAGACGCAATAGTCGTCGGGCCCTTGAAAGCGCATTATATTCTTCTTCGCGTCTATATATTCCGTAAGGCTTTTATGCCGGTCCAGGTGATTCGGAGCGATATTCGTAACAACACTCAAGTGCGGAGACATCTCCAACTCTCCCAGGTCCTCCAGTTGAAAGCTGGAGAGTTCCAGGACCACCAGGTCACCTGCCTCTATTTCGTCCATATATTCAAGTAGCGAGTACCCAAGGCCCATGTTGCCTCCCACCCAAACCCTGCGTCCCTGCTGACGAAGCATCTCACCTACAAGGGCGGTAGTTGTTGACTTGCCCTTTGTCCCGGTGATACCTATTATCGGCGCAGGGCACAGCTTGAAGAACAGGTTCATCTCCGTCTCAAAGGGTACGTTATTCTCCCTGGCTATTTGCAGGAACCTGGAGTCTTTTGGCACGGCGGGGTTGACCATCACCATGTCCACGTGCTCAAAATCTCCTTCTCTGTGACCTCCGAGGTGGAACTCTATGGGCAACGTTCCGGATACATCCAACGAGGCCAACGAGGAGGCCAACTGCTCCTCGGTCTTCAGGTCGGTGACAACGAGCCCGGCCCCCTGGTGCGCCAGAAAGCGGGCAAGGCCGGCACCCCCACCAAAAAGACCGAGTCCCATAACCGTTATCTTCTTACCCCTGAACATATCCTTGTCCATTACTCCGCCTCTCCTCATCCACTGCCACTCACGCGGGATATGTCACGCCGCATCTTAAGAACTGCATCCTCTATCGCCCTCTCCCAGTCCTTCACCCCGTACCTCCTCTTCCACGACGGATTTTCATATGCAAATATTACCGCTCGAGAGGAGCTGACAACGGCACCGTAGCCATCGGCATCAAAATAATGACGCATATCCTCCGCCTTTGCCCCCTGCGCACCATAGCCCGGCACCAGGAAGAAGGCCCTGGGCATAAGACGCCTCAGCCGCTTCCCCAGCGTTGGTGAACCCGCAGCAACCACAGCACCAACCGCACTGTAGCCTGATTTGCCCACAATTCCCCTACCCCAACTATTCACCCTCCTTGCCACCAGCTCACAGAGCCTTTCCGTGCCGCAGCGCCTGTCCTGGAAATCCCTGGAAGAGGGGTTCGTACTCTTAACCACAATAAAGAGCCCCCTGCCATGAAACCTTGCCATTTTGACGAAGGGCAGGATGCCGTCTTCGCCAAAATAGGGGTTAAGCGTAACGGCGTCAACACCGTATCCCTGAGCCGCAAAACCGTCTATATCCACCTCACCCAGATGTGCCTGTGCATAGGCCTCGGCAGTGTGCCCGACATCGCCGCGCTTTATGTCTCCAATTACAAGAAGCCCTCTTTCTCTGGCGAGCCGGATGGTCTTCTGGTAGGATTCCATTCCGTGCGGGCCCAGCGCCTCGTAGAATGCTATCTGAAGCTTAACCACGCCCACATGCGGAGATATGATGTCTAAAACACGGCGGTTAAACTCTAGGACTGCGCGGCTGGCCGCTCTGAAGTCTTTTCCGTAACGTTTAAAATTCTTCGCCTTAATCTCACGCGGCAGGAACCGGAGCTGGGGGTCCAGACCCACTGCTATCGGGCTGCCCTTCTCCCTTAGTACCTCGATAAGACGATCACTAAAACTCTTCAAGGTCCCCCTTCTAAGCCACCCTTCAAAGCTCAAAGAAATTACGTATTATCTTTGGCCCCACCTCCGTCAGAAAGGATTCTGGATGGAACTGAACCCCCTCAAGCACGTATTCCTTGTGCCTGAGCCCCATAACCTCGTCCTCATCCGCCCTGGCCGTCACCTCAAAACAATCGGGTATACTGTCCTCCTCTACTATGAGAGAGTGATAACGTGTGGCCTCAAACGGATTGGGAAGCCCTTTGTAAACACTCTTGCCATCATGGTGGATCCTGGAGGTCTTTCCATGCATCAACCTGCGGGCCCTTACAACATCACCACCAAACGCATAGGCAATACACTGATGACCCAGACATACTCCAAGTATCGGCAGTTTCCCGGAAAAATGTCTTATAACATCATTGGAGATGCCGCTTTCTTTTGGCGTGCACGGACCAGGAGAGATTATTATGTACTGCGGTAATTTTTTTTCGATCTCTTCAATAGTAATCCTGTCATTCCTGAATACCTCTACCTCCTTGCCAAGTTCACCTACACACTGAACCAGATTATAGGTAAAGGAATCGTAGTTGTCGATTACAAGTACCAATTTGAGTCCCTATCTTGACGACATAACCAACATTAATGTTTTTATAATATTAACAGAAATGCGGTTGGATTTAAAGAAAAATAGGAGGAATACTACGTCGTATTGTTGGGACATTCCCAGCCACAAGACTTCTTCTCTGAGGCGGATACGTAAAGGACACGCCTCTCGGACGGCTGTAAGCACGGAACTCTATCGGCAAGGGACGGCAAAGGGGCAAATCAGGGAGAGGAAAGGACTACTTAACACAACATGGTTCTTTAGGAAGGACTACCGTCATAGAGGTCAGTATTATTGCTATATATGATATCGTCGTCGGTTAAGCTCATCTCCATTATTTCGTTCATCACGTCCTCTACACTC
>JAUXLO010000168.1 GCA_030623665.1 Planctomycetota bacterium | reverse complement strand
TCTCCAGGCGGTTTTATGTCTATCTGAGAGGCGGGCAGGAAGACAGGTATGCCAAGGTCAACCAGCAGGCCGCCCTTTATCTTTCTTATGACGCAGCCGGTTACCACGTCTCCCTCCTTGTACTTTGTGATAATCTTCTCCCAGCCCCTTATGCGGTCTGCCTTTCGCTTCGAGAGCTTTATTAACCCCGAATCATCCTCTACGGCCTCAAGGAGTACCTCTACCTCATCCCCGACCTGTAACTCTGAGAGATTGTCAAATTCGTCGTTGGGAATAACGCCCTCTGATTTGTATCCACAATCAATTATCACGTCCGACGGTACGAGGGCAAGTACCTTGCCCTTAAGGATAGAACCCACCTCAAAGTGCTTTATGGAATCGGCGTAGATCTTCTCCATATCCTCCTGCTGGCGGCCGCCTACTGCCTCTTCAATCTCTCTTTCTACCTCTGTCTCGTCGATATCGTATGTTCTTACTACGTCAACCTTAAGCATTTATCCCCTTTTCTTAAGAATTGGAGTTAACATTTTCTCTTCAGGAAATCCCGAAGCCTTAGCATATCCGATGTCAGTTCCTCTGTAAACCTTTCTGCAGAATCGCTGCAATAAATGGGCCGGCCAAAAGCTACCCTTACAGCAGGGCCGAACCTGAAAAGCTTTCCCGTCCTCGGCCAGGCCTCAAAGGCGCCATCGATTACCGCCGGCACCACAGGCGAGCCCGACCTCTTAGCCATCATAGCTATACCAGGGTGAATCTCCCCTATGCTGCCGTCTCTCGTTCGCGTCCCCTCGGGGAACATTAGCACGATGTTACCCCTCTTTAAACGCCTTATCGCCTCTTTTATCGCTCCGACGTCAATCCCGCTGTCGTTCAAGGGGAAGGCGTTGAGGGACGATATCAGCCAACGGAAAAGAACGTACTTATGGAAGAGCGACCGCCTTGCCATTATATGGATCTGGCGGTTCAGCCCGACACCTATCAGCACGGGGTCTACGTAACTCTGGTGATTACAGGCTATTAAGACCCCACCGCGACGAGGCACGTTCTTCCTGCCAAATGACCTGTACCGCCAGAAGGCAGGAAATGCAAGCTGGGCTAATATGCGCAAAAAACCATACCATACAGCCCTTAAGACTTCCACGGATATCCTGTATTTTACTTGAGGGCTAAATCTTTTTCAACAGTCGTTCCACAACTTCTTCCACACTCAGCCCCGTAGTATCGAGACTGATGAAGTCTGGCCCGCTGCGCAAAGGAGAGGCCTCACGGGTGCTGTCCCGTTGGTCTCTTTGCTTTAGGTCCTCAAGCATCCTTTCATAGCTGATACCTTTATTGCCAGGTCTGAGCTCTGCGTAGCGTCTCCTGGCCCTCTCCTCCGGCTGGGCGTCGAGGTAAAATTTCCTGTCCGCATTGGGGAATACGACTGTGCCCGTGTCCCTTCCCTCAGCCACTACGTTCGCCCCTCCTGCCGCCGCTGCCCTCTGCAACGCTACCACGGGTTCCCTTACCTTCGCAAGACTTGCTATGAAGTGGACCCTTTCCGTCACGCCGGGGTCCCTTATCTCCCTGGTCACGTCCTCACCGTCTACCAGGACACGGACGCCCTCCTGGCCGTCCACTATCTCTATATTCGTCTCTTTTACCAACCTGCAGAGCCCTGCCTCGTCCTCAAGGTCAGCCCCGACCTTCATGGCCTTACAAGTAAAGGCCCTGTAGAAGGCCCCTGTATCTACATAGTGAAAGCCCAACCGTTTTGCGAGGGCCCTGGCCACCGTACTCTTACCCGACCCTGCAGGGCCGTCTATAGTAATAACCAAAAGCTCTACCTACCCATCTTAAAAGTGCCAGGCGGGCCGCTGAATCTAACAGAAGGACACACCTATTTCAATGATTTTTTGAGGTATGTGGGGGCGGGGGGCGCGGGGCCCGATTACCTCGCCCCTGCCCAAGATTCTTATCACTTTCTAACGTCTGGCGGTCTTTCTGGTCCGCCACTCCGTCGCCAGGGCACCAAGGACTATGGTGAACAACAGCCAATTGTCCCACAGGGTGTAGGTCTTGCGCCCCAGAAGCCTCAGTATTTCCGGATTTTCAAGGTGTAAAGACTCATGGATATCGGATACAGGGAGCCTGAAATACTTCCCACCGGATGCATCGGCTATCTTTTGCAGAAGGACCTCATCTACCTGCAGCTCGCGGAACTCTTCCGTTTTGGAGACAACGCCGAAAAGGGCCGACGCCTCGCCCAATTCATCTTTGCCGTTTTTCGTCCTTGCCCTTACCTGCGCCCTGTAGAACCCTGCCGGAGGTTTCGTATAAGAGAGGCGGCCCTGGCCACGTGAGTCTGAATCCAGGGTCTTTTCAAGGACCTTTTCGCCCGTCTCGGCATTTATTATCTCCACCTCCAGTTGTGCACCGGAGGCCGGCTTATAGTCCCTCCCAAAGACCTCGACCTTCAGGTGGACCTCTTCGCCGGGCAGATATTCATCCTTTTGCGGGACGATACGTACCAGGTTAAGCTCCGGGTCCTTGATAAGCCACCTGACGGCGTTACGCCAGAATTTCATGTAATGCCTGTTGCTGCCGCCCCTGGCAACCGAGAGGAAATTCCACTTCCAGGAGCCGTCGGATAACAGGGCCATAGTCCTTCCCTTGCCCACATCGCGGACGGCCAGGACGGGCCTTTTATCTCGTGGGTGCAGGCCCAGCGTCACGGCCCCTTGTTTAACGTTGCTGATGACGTTAAACCCGCCGAGCTCGGGGAATTCCTCCCACACACGCCGGTTCCTTGCCTCGTCGAACTCAAGGGTCGTTACCGGGTGTGTCAGCCCCTGGTCAGTAAGGACCGGTTTGAAATACTCGGTGTCTATACGATCACTGTCTTCATCCAGCTCCACAGGCAGGATGTCCTCAATAGGCGTGTGGTCATAGCCCCCGTGGGAGAAGGCGAGGTCGCCACCCACCATCAGAAAGCCCCCTCCCGTCTCTTTAACGAACTTCTGTATATTATTCATGTAGTACGAGAAGCGCAGATAAGAGGTGTCGTAAGGGCGGTAGTCAAAGTTCTGGAAGATGACGAGGTCAAAGCTGTCCAGGACCTGGGTAAAGAGTTCTTCTGCGGGGAATGGAATGAGGCTCAACTCGCGGCTCGGGGCCTCTACAAGGTCGGTCGGTGTCCGCAGGATAAAGAAGGAGATGAGGTCTATGCTCGGGTCCTCCTTAAGGATGCGCCTGAGAAACAGCTCGTCCCAGGAGGGCCTGCCACAGAGGTGGAGCACCCTTATTTTGTCGCGTATGACGTGCAACAGTACGCTGGCGGTGTTGTTTTCCGAGACAAGCTCATCGGCCAGTGGTGGGACGGTAACGGTGTAGAGGGTGTTGCCGGTGGAATACGGCAGGGCCTTCATGGTAACAACGTATAGTTCCTTACCGGGGACCACCTTTAGCGGTTTAGAGAGTATTATTTTGCCCCCTTCCTTCAGGGTTACCGGCAGGGTGACGTTGTCATATCCCTTTACCCGCACGGTAACCTGTACGTTCCATGGATTTCGGATGAAGGCGAAGCTGTCGGCGACTACTTCTTTAATTGCTATGTCCTTGTAATCTTCCGGAGGGGGGGCGAAGGTAAATGCGGGCGCCGGCAGTTCCTTTGCAAGCCTTTCAAGCTCCTCAAGTTTTTCGCCGGGTGGGACGCTTCCGGAGTCCCGTCCGTCAGAAAATAATAGTATGCCGCTTAGACGGCTGCCCTGGTAGCGCTTTGTAAGTCCTCTGAGAAGTGCGGCAATATCCGTAGACTGGCCCTCCAGGGGGAT
>JAUXLO010000084.1 GCA_030623665.1 Planctomycetota bacterium | reverse complement strand
TATCACTTTGCCTTATAACCTATGGGATGGGGGTCCGCAGCCGTTGCCTCCTGACGGCCAAGGCAAAGGAAGACATCTTGATGAGCAGGTACCACAACGCCCAGGAAAGCCTGGAAAAGGCAAGGAATTCCATACTAAACCGCTCCCTTAACCTGCTGGGCAAAGACGACCTTGTTCTCGAATACAATACCGGCGTCGTCCTCACTTTGCTGGAGGAGAAGCAGGAAGCCGCGGTAAGGTTCAAGAAAGCCTCCGGGACAACCGACCCGGAGCTAAAGGCAAAGGCCCTCTACAATGAGGCCAATCTGCTTGCCGATGAGCTGGATTTTGTTAACGCCGCCCAGGGGTACGTAAATGTCCTGCAGATAAACCACAATGACTACCAGGCGAAGAAAAATCTGGAGAGGATGCGCCTGGGTGAGTTGCAATTCTCCAGCATGTTCAGTCCGGACAAAGATGAGAGGGAAGAAAGGGTTCAGGCCCTGAAGCTGATTCCCTGGGGCAACAGGTATAAATACAGCGGCAGCCCAAGAGTGAGGTGGTAAATGCTGGTCTTTAACAACGAAGAGTACCTCTGGCCCGTAGCCGTAATCTGTCTCGCCATCTTATTGCTTTATCTGTACTCCTATCGGAGAAAGAGGAGATGGCTGAGAGATTTTGGCAGTATAGAGCTTATAGTCAAGGAAAGTCGCGTTCCCAGGGCATTCAGAGACGTACTAAAGGGCGTATTCGTCAGCCTGGCAGCCGCAGGACTGGCACTGGTGCTGTTGGGCCCAAGGTGGTTGACCATAGAGGAACAATACGAGCGGGAGGGAATGGAGATTGTCTTCGCCCTGGACGTCTCGCTAAGCATGCTGGCAGAGGACGTTAAGCCAAACAGGCTTCAGAGGGCGAAGATGGAGATAGAGAATCTTGTGGGTGAACTCCACAATGACCGTCTCGGCCTCGTTGTCTTTGCGGGGAAGGCGTTTTCCCTGCTGCCCTATCTAACCCAGGACTACAAGTTGGTTTTCCTCAGAATGCTGGGCCTCATAAAAGAGAATTACTCAAGGTTTGTGCCCTACGGCACAAATATCGGTAACGCCCTGCTCATCTCCCTGGACGCATTCAGCGACAAACCCAATGAAAAGGTACTGATATTGCTGACGGACGGCGAGGAACAGATAGCCGTAAGGAGCCAGGCCGCCGAGGCCGTGAGGCTAATCCTTGAAAACAAGAACATATCTCTCTATATGATAGGTATTGGAGACCCTAATAAAGCAAGCCGTATTCCAAAAAAGGACAAGTACGGCGTAACCGTTGGCTATGAGAAAGACCAGGAAGAAAAGGTTATACAGACACGTCCCAACCCATCCTTTCTAAAGGAGATGGCACAACTTACAGGCGGCAGTTACACACACGATGCAACAGGGGAGGAACTGGAAGATATCTTCACGGCCGCCATAGAAAGCCACCGGAAAATCGTGGGGATAAGGACGAAAAATATACTCATCGACGTCTCCCGGCATTTCCTTGCAGCCGCAGCCCTGCTCCTCACCCTAAGTCTTTGTATATAAGACACATATCACGCATCATCAATAGTATTTGACAGTGCCGGCCAAAGATGCTAGATTCCCGTGCACCCCCATGGGTTGTTGGCCCCCCCCGCGACGGCGAGACCGGCTGGGTATCGGAGTTCTGGGTCTATCCAGATTAAGACCCGGCTCCTTTTTTGCTTACATCTTTCTTGCTGGTGAGTATAATATTGGATACTCTCAGTAGTTCGCCGAGACGGTTTTACTCCGGTAAGGTTCGATTTATATAGCCTACAAGACCATACGTCTGTGAGACACAGATAATGCATACGTTTATAAAGATGCTTGCCTCCTGTTTCCTCTTATCCGGCTTCCTGACCTATCAGGCAGAAGCCATCCAGCTGAACCTCACCGGAAAGGATATAGAGGAGGCCTTCGAGTACGGTACCAAAGGAAGGGACCTCTCGCACGCAGAGTTGTTGAGTGCCTGGAGGGTGAATTTAGGTGAAGGTGTGGGTTCGGCCTCAATCGTCACTCCGTTCGGAAGGATAGTGGTTCTGGGAAAGGAGATGGCAGATCGACTCCGCGACCCTAACGAACGCGAAATAAAGGAGGCCCTTGATGAGAACAAGGGCAAGCTGGTCTTCGGATGCACTCTTTACGGAGATGATACATTATTTGCAGACCAGTATAAAGCAGTCCTCATGTACAAGGACAAGAAGATAGAGCCCAGCAAGAAGAAAGTCCCCAGCTCCGGGGATTTCACACGCTTTTACCCGGATTCCCCACGCTTCCGGGCCTTATGTTTCTACATCTTTGACGTAGGCAAAATAGACCCCAACGCAAAGGTCATCTTGATTCTTAAAAACGGCGATGGCGAGGAGTTAAAGTTTCCATTTGACCTCTCAAAACTGAGATGATACGGACGGAGAGACTCAGGAAAGATATGGAGGGATGGGCCGCACGGTTCTTGCTAAGGCATCTGTGCCGCTTCGGCCCCTACTTCGTGGGCAGCAGCGCCAGCACGGAGGTGGAATCGCTAAACTTCCTCAAGAAAGAGGGCTACGGGTACTTCTATCAGACTTACAAGAATGAAAACCGGGTGGTATGGACCAGCCTCTTCGTCCCCTCTGAGATACTCTTCAGCATGGGGTTGCTGCCATTTAGTCTTGAGGTAGGTGCCGCCCTTTTTGCTGGCATAGGCGATAGCTCAAAGGGCCTGATGGAGGCAGATTCCGAAGGTGTCCCTATAGACGTATGTTCATTCCACAAGTCGGCCCTGGGGTTTGCCTATAAGGGTTATCTCCCCAGACCGATCATCCATGCAGCAACAAGCAGCCTATGTGACTCTAACCTGAAGATGATAAGGCTCTGTGAGCCTATCACCGG
The DNA here is from genome assembly GCA_030623665.1 of Planctomycetota bacterium. Classification (GTDB taxonomy): domain Bacteria; phylum Planctomycetota; class Brocadiia; order Brocadiales; family Bathyanammoxibiaceae; genus Bathyanammoxibius. The sequence goes on along the minus strand of JAUXLO010000084.1, from coordinate 4,792 downwards.
GAAGAAGACGGTTGTCTTGGATGTGCCTTATGAGCTGAGCGGCGAATCAGTGCGATATCTGGCAGGACAGCTCAGAAACCTGGTCAAAAGGCTGGAAGAGGCCTCTGGCTGCAGGATGGACCCTCAAAGACTCAGGGAGACCATAGAAAGGGCTAACACTACCCGTCAGCGTATGCTGGAGGTAAACGAGACAAGGGTCAGCCCCTTTTCACCCCTGCCAGGGGCAATGACACTTGGCTTCATGCTGCCAACCTATCTACTCTCCGGCTCCAGGATAGCAGAGGAGTTTTACACAAGGCTTTCTCTGGAACTCGGTGAAAAGGTAAAGGCCAAAGAAGAACACGGTTTAGAACCGGACAAAAAGATAAGGCTCTTGTGGCTGGAGCTTAAGCCTTACTTTAAGAATGCCATACCTGCAAATATCGAGGTGGATAGTGACGTCAAAATCGCCTTTGAAGAGACAAACTACGTGTACTGGGACGAGCTAGACCCTGACAGGCCTTACGAGAGTCTCGCCAGGAAGCTCATCTCCAATCACAACAACGGTCCCCTGGAACGAAGGATAAAGATTATCAAAAAGCTGGTGAGGAAATATGACATAGACGGAGTAGTAGTATTTTCACAGTGGGGATGCAGGAGGAATAATGCCGCAGTACCAATAATAAAAAAGGAACTCTCATGCGAGGGAGTCCCGATGTTGAACATTGATGGAGACTGCGTGGACAATCAAAACGTTATGGCCGGTCAGATCAGCACCAGATTTGAGGGGTTTTTGGAGATGTTAAGGGCGGGAAGGCGTGAGCAAAAGGAAGCCCTCAAGGCCTAGGACCAAGGCCCCACGCTATAAAGAGAAAACTACCACACCCAGGACGAAAAGGTCAAAGTTGTTAAGATTTAGCCCTGAGGTCTTTAGCTCCCGGCCAATAACAAATCTATAGACCTTCTGAATTTCAGCTTTGTACCTTCATCAAATCCTATTTCCTTCATCTGTACCCTGCCATCCTTGCCCAGGATGAAGGTAACGGGTGTGTATTGAATGTCATATTCCTCCGTCACGTCGTCTCCACCCACAAACACGGGGTATTTTATCCCCTTCATTTCCACAAAAGGCGCAATTACATCCGGCTCTACACCCTCCACGTTAATACCTATAATCTCAAGTGACTTTTCCTTGTACCCGCCGTACAGTTTGTCAAGAAAAGCCATCTCCTCCTTAGAAGTCTCATCCAGGGTGCTCCAGAAGCTAAGTATTAACACCTTCCCCCTGTTTTCTCTAACAACATCCCTGAGCTCCCCGGCGCTGAGTCTTTTTATTTCTGTTTTATTATCGCCTGTAAGACCGGCAGGTAATGACAACAGCAGCCACAATAATACGAGGGTTATTAACGTAAAGGCTTTAGGTGTGAGTCTGTTCAATCCTGCAGAATTCATTACGTCCCTAACAGTATGGAGGGCGAAGGCCCACCCTGAAACAACAACTAAATGACGACGGGCCCTGCCAGACCCCCCTCCTGTCCACTATCTAATATTCTTGTTGAGTAGTGCTGAAACCCCTCCTTATGCCCCTATTTAACCGCTTTCTTTCAGCAGCTCAACGATCTTATTCTCAATCTCGTTCTTTTTATCTTCATAGAATCCCACATCCTCCCCTCTTACCTTTCCCTCCCTATCAATATAGACGTAATATGGGACGAACCTAAGCCCGTAGGCATCCTGAACCATGTCATCTGCCATGAAGGTGGGATATTTTGTGCCCGCTGCCGTCATAAGGAACCTGGCATCATCGTGGTCTTCGTCAATGGATAGACCTATAATAAGTAATCCCTGTCTTTTGTACTTGGTGTACATCCTGTTCATAAATGGTGCCGCCCTTTGACAATTATCTTCGTCATGCTCCCAGAAATCCAGGATTATCACCTTGCCCCTGTTGGCGTCAAGCTTGGCCTCGAGCCCCGGGAGGTTGATCCGAGTAACAAACGGTACGGTTCTATCGCCTCGTAATTCTACCACCTTCTCGTCCTGCTCCAGTGCTATGCCATACTGGCTCCTCTTGTAGTAGAGTTTACTAAGGTTGTCGTATGCATTTGCATAATCAGGCTTTAGTCTTACGGCCTCCTCAACCAGCTCTACCGCCAGATCGTACTGACCCTTTTTGGCGTACACAAGCCCGAGCTGATCATATGCCTCTGCGTAATCAGGTTTCAGTTTAATGGCCTCCTGAAATTCATCCGCTGCTGAATCAAGCCTACCCTCTCTCGCAAGAGATACGCCCGCATTGAAATGGCGCAGGGCTTCGTGGCCCGCACCTTCTTTCGCCGGAGCGGAGGGCTGGACGACACCATCCGAGGGCCCCCGAACCACACCCTGCATAGAGGCCGCCTTTGCCTCCTCCCTCAATTTATAAACGGTATCTAAGGACATCCGGGCCCATGCATAATCAGGCTTGAGATTTACGGCCTCCTCGAACTGTCTTATCGCAAAGTTATACAGACCTTTCTTGAAGTACACTTTACCCAACCAATAATGGTACTCTTCATCATCAGGTTCAAGCCTCGTTGATTCCCGAAAACGCTTCATCGCCAGATCATACTCTCCCTGCCTGTAATAAATCTCACCGAGGAAATAGTGCGCCTTTGCATAATCAGGCTTGATCCTTATCGCCTCTTTGAGCTCACTTATCGCACGACCCTCAAGACCCTTCTCAGCGTACGCCAGACCCAGGTTATTGTGAGCATAGGAATAATCTGGGTCGGCCGTTAATGCCAGATCAAAAAAGTATATTGCCGCGTTGACCTTCCCTTCACTCAGCTTCTCCATACCATAATCATTATTACGATGCGCATCCGACGTAGAGGTACATGCACAGGGGAATAACAGAATAGATGCAATAACCGTGCAAATAATAAAAAAGAAAAGCGTGCGGAAGATTGACAAGGGCCCTCCCTTATGTTCAGGTAGGGAAAGGACACCCTCTAGCCTTTTTTTGCTCATTTAGAACCTATGTAGTTCATATACTGCTATCGTAGAAATTGCGGGACTATTGTTTGAAGGGAAAAGAACATACATACCGCAACGGCCAGCATTAAAATGGCTTATATATAAAGCCCCTCTGCCTCTCTAAGGCCAATACCTGCCGGGAGCAATCCTACTCCTTCAGAAGCCTTACCACTTCCTCTTCCATCTCTTTCTTCAACCTTGAGTCGTAGCCCTTTTCCTTTTTTGCTACCTTACCGTCCCTGCCCAAAAACACATTGAATGGGACACGTACTCGCTCTCCTGCGTAGTATTCGTCCAGTACGTCCTCCCCCACTATAAAGACAGGATAAGTTATACCTGCCTGGTCCATAAAGAATTGTACCATTTTAGGCGGGGCACTCAAGGTCATACCCAGGATCTCCAGCCCATCCTCTTTATACCTATCGTAAAGCTCTACAAGGAAGGGAACCTCCCTCCCGCATACATCTCAGTACGGGTGCCAAAAGTTTAGTAAGACTACCTTGCCTTCCTTCTCTGCAAGAAGTTTCTGGACGCCCTGGAGATTGATATTGCTCACACCCTGTGCAGCACTGATATATAAGGGTAAACACAAAATGGAGATAAAGAGAGTTGCAGCAAACATGCTGGTGAATCTGTGCATCTATAGCCTCCTTCATGAGGGGGGCCCTTGGATCAAAGCCCTACCAGAGGCCCCCTTCGACAAAAAACTACCAGCTACAAATCTGAAACCCTAACAATGGAGGTTGGTTACCAATCCTTTCAGTAACCTCCTCCTCCCTCAACAACGCTAATATCTTCCAGATCAATTATATGCGCGTTTTCAAAGACCTTACCGGTCACCTCCACCTCTTTCATGGCGTACTTGTCGGTGGTTATTACCTCTTCACTATTCTTATTCTCCAGGAAGGAGTATAGTCCCCCATCATCTGTTGCAAGGCCGTGTTTGTGACCATAGATCTTGCATGCCGCATTGGCACCCTCCGTCTTTTTGAGTGTGCATCCAAGGCAGACAACCGTTCCCCGAATGGTAGTAGTTTCCTCATCGGCAACACTTACATTGTAGCTGACGGCCGACAGCGCAAGCCCTAATACTAAGCCAAATACTATTAATAACTTGCCAATCATGATCCAACCCTCCATACCAAGATTACATAAAAATTAAATGCCTCTTAATAGCGTATTTCCGGTACAGAGGGATTTATTTCAGCTTTTTTGTGTTACTGCCACGGTTTTCCTTAGGCTAAACGATATCTTCCCGCCTTTGTTGGTATCGGCAACTATCTCAGAGCCGTCAGGGAATGTTCCCTTTAGCAGCTCCACTGCAAGGGGGTTTTCTATAAGTTGCTGTACGGTCCGTTTAAGTGGCCTTGCACCATAAACCGGGTCAAAACCCTCCTCCACCAATCTGTCCTTAACGCTGTCGCGTATGACAAGCTCCAGGTTGTGTTCGGATAGTCTCTTCCGGAGGGCCTTAAGCTGTATATCTACGATTTCTCGTATCTCCTCTTTTGACAGGCGGTTGAATATGATTGTGTCGTCTATTCTATTCAAGAACTCCGGCCTGAAGACCTCCTTCATGGCCTCCTTTATACGCTCCTTCAGTTCTTCCTCTCTACCCTTCCCGCTAAGCTCATGTATCCATTGTGTGCCGATGTTGGAGGTCATAACGATGATGGTGTTCTTAAAGTCTACGGTCCGTCCATGTCCATCGGTAAGTCTGCCGTCATCCAGCACCTGTAGCAGGATGTTGAATACGTCCCTGTGCGCCTTCTCTACCTCGTCAAACAGTACCACC
>JAUXLO010000185.1 GCA_030623665.1 Planctomycetota bacterium | reverse complement strand
GTATGGAAACCCTTTATGCGCCGCCGAAAGCGCTTCACAGGGTAGCTACCCATTATTGCCCGGGTTGCGGCCATGGGATCGTGGGACGCCTGATTGCGGAGATAGTCGATGAGTGGGAGATAAGGGGAAAGACCATAGGGATTGCCCCGGTGGGGTGCGCGGTGCTGGCCTATAACTATCTTGATATAGATATGAGTGAGGCCGCACATGGAAGGCCACCCGCAGTTGCCACGGGCATAAAGAGGGTCCATCCAGACAACATAGTATTCGCATACCAGGGCGACGGAGACCTGGCCGCGATAGGTCTGGCGGAGATAATCCACACAGCAGCCAGGAGAGAGAACGTGACTGTAATATGTGTCAACAACTCCATTTACGGGATGACCAATGGGCAGATGGCCCCAACAACCCTCTTGGACCAGAAGACAACCACCTGCCCGGAAGGCAGGAATGTCGACGACCACGGTCACCCTATCCAAATATGTGAGCTCCTGGCGACCGTAGAGGGCTGCGGTTACGTGGCCAGGGTTTCTGTCACGAATCCCCAAAATGTACAAAAGACGAAGACCGCTATAAAGAAAGGTTTTAGGGCACAGATGAGGAAAAAGGGTTTTTCCCTGATTGAGGTACTCTCCCCATGCCCTGTCTATTGGAGAATGAGTTCCCTTGACTCTATGAGATTTATAGACGATGAAATGAGCCGCACCTATCCCCTGGGTACCTTTAGAGACTGGGAAAAGGAGGGGTCGTGACGGAAAAAGTTATACTGGTAGGCTATGGAGGTCAGGGCATGATGCTTTTTGGAAGGCTCCTGGCACGGGCCGCTATGCTTGACGGTAAGTATGTGACCTTTTTCCCATCCTACGGCACAGAGGTGCGGGGAGGCACTGCATGTTATCACCTGATCGTATCTACAGAGGAAATATGCTCACCAGTTGTGGAAGAGGCCGATACCCTGATAGCCATGAACCAACCCTCCTACATAAAACTCAGAGATAGCATGAAACCAAAGAGCCTGCTTTTGTTGAACTCTTCCTTGGTGGAGGTGGAAGACCCTCCGTATGTAATGGTTTATAGGATTCCCGCTACTGAGATAGCTAACGAATTGGGTAATGTGGTAGCGTCGAACATGGTGATGATGGGCGCCTACAACTACATAAAGGATATTATACCGACTAACCTATTTCTCGACTGTCTGGAAAAGGCCCTGAGAGGTAAAAAGGCTGCCCTGTACGAGATAAACAAACTTGCCCTTGAACGAGGAGAAAATTATATAAGAAATGGCAGCCCCATTAATCTGCCAAGCCTGTAACCGGTGTTTTAGCCACGGCAGCCCGGTGATCACCGGCATAGAAAGGCACCACATTAACCTTTCTCATACTTTCGTCACCGATAGATTATGAACAATGTAACAGATAAAAATCTTCTTTTGTTCCGTCTTTGCTTCGCCTTCTTACTACTGTGCTGTCATGGGTGCCTCTTCGGTGGGGAAAAGAAGGAAAAGAAGGCCGCCTACCCGGTAACCACTATGAAGCCACCTAAAAAAGAGCTAGAGAAGGAGCCTGTAGAGAGGCCTGTAAGACAGAACCTCCCGCTAAAGGCGTTTGGACTAGAGATGGATAAACGGTTTAGGAACCTTTCCCGGGAAATGAAAGAGACCCAAGAAGACCTCCTTACAAGGGTAACCGCGCTCGAAGTAGACTCTCAAGAACTTAGTGACACACTCTCGCTTGTAGAGTTCTTCCAGGAGGAATCAGTGAATGAAATGGCAAACATGCAGGAGCGATTAGAATTTGAACTGGAGGCCCTGAGAGAACAAATAGAAGACTACAACGCACTTCTGGTTACGATCCTGGACAGGATAAGCAGCGTGCCCGATGAAGTCACTCAACCAGAAGAACCCTCTCCCTAGAAAGGTCCTATGATGGGGACGTAAAGTGGTTTCTGTGTAATGATTCCAGCGAAAAGCACTTCCGCAGCAAGCTTCTCCCCAATTATCATAGTTGCCACCCTTCTGACGCCACCTGGACAGGCCTCCAGGAATAACCGGGGAAGTGGTTGCAAAGAAAGACTCTCGCACCGTCCACCGCCCCGACTGCCGGCTACTATCTGGAGCGAACCCAAAAGACCTGGTGCGGTTCCGCTCGAAGGAGGAGGCAATAAGCTCCGGCGGCCTGCCATGTGAGGTCTGCAGGCCTTAGCCTTTCGACAGCCTTATCATGAAAAGAAAGAAGAGTATACCAAAACTACCCAGGCTGAAATGCCCCACTGAAAGGGTATTTAAGGACAAGAAAAGGAAGAGAAGAAAAAAGCCCACGTCCGAGGAGCTCGGGGATATGGGGGATTATCTGTAATGAATAAAAAGCTTATCCCGACATTAGTCTTAACATGGTGCGTCCTTTCCTTCTCATCGCTACCGTCAGAGGCCGTACTTACAGACCTCACCAAAGAAGATATCCAGGAGGCTGTCCAGTATGGAATGGATAACAAGGATGCCGCTTACCTCGAATTCTTCAAGGACTGGAGGGTGGACCTGGGTTACGGCGTGGGTTCTGCCAGGGCTATCACCCCGTTCTCAAAGATAGCCTTTGAGGCCAAACACTCGGAGTCAGGGGATGTAACTCTTGCCCCCGAGGACATCGAGGGGATACTGAAGGAATCAAAGGGCAAGCTTGCCTTTGGTGTGTCAGCGTATGGTGAGGTGAAGGATTTTGCACGAGACGCAGGCGCCATCATCATCCAGGAGGGAAAGACCGTCCGGCCCGTGGAGTCAAGACCGGCCGTGAAGGCCGAACCTACCCACGCCTGGCCTAATCCGCCCTCTTACAGGGCCATATGCTACTATTATTTCGACGTAGACAAGATAGACCCTAACGGGATTGTTACACTTGTGGTCAGCGTACCAGACCAAAAGGACGTGGAGTTTAAGTTCGACCTGTCAGGGATGAGGTAGGGCCGTTCACCTCATCTCGGCAGCCTTCATTGCGAGATACGTGTTACTGAGGTAATGACTACGCTGCGGCTTGGCGCACGCTTCATTGACTATTAAGATGCCGGTGGGGGTTATCCCTTGCCTTTCTTAAAATCATGATGACAGGTCTCGCAGGCCTCCCTTACCTTGAAAGATTCTTCCAGCATGGCGTCGGTATTGCCTTCGTCTGCCGCAGTGGTTAGGTCATGTATACGGCGGTGTAGG
>JAUXLO010000059.1 GCA_030623665.1 Planctomycetota bacterium | reverse complement strand
GGTCATGGTGTGTCGAGACATAGGCTCCACCCATTAACAAACGGTAATGACAGAGGGGCATAAAAAAGCCCCAGGCATTTCTGCCTGGGGCTTTTTCGTTCATCCGGGATGAACTCTAATCAAAGGAAAGGCCTTTACACTACTACCTCTTCTTTCTCATTACAATAGCGGCACCGAACACCACGCCGGCAAGGCAGGCCATTATGAGACCTAACGAAGGCATGCTCTTAAACCTGCCCTTCTCCTTGAGGAGGCGGTCGGTGTCCTTGGCCCTCATCAGGTGGCGTGCCTCACTTTCAATATACGCCAGCTTCTCAAAGACCTTGGAGGAACCATACCACCAGGAGATATCCTGCTGTACGTGGGCCGTTCCTTTATAGAGGAACGCCTTGTCACCGAACCACATGTCCGTGTACCACCTCTCTATCTTGGAGGGGTTGTACTTTCCGGGATAGAACACCCCGTAGACACCAAGTATAGGTCCGAGTACGGGGAGCTTACCCCCTGTCTGCTTAAAGGCGTTATAGATCGGTTCGCCAAGCAGTCCCGGGCCAAGGGCGTCTGCAACCACATCGCCGAGTGGGTATATATCCCTGTCTGCTGGACCGGGGTCAAGGGCCCCGGCAGCGATCACGTCTTCTATTACCTTTTGAGCCCTATCCTGGAGACTCCACACCTGGAACATAACGTCATCCAGGTTTTCCAGATACAGTCTTCCCCAGCGAGGGCTGTGGCAGTTGCTACACACCTCTATCCACTTCTCCCTCTTCTTCTTGCTCTCAGGGCTGTATATATCCAGCTTATGGTCCAGTGGCGGAAGCTTTACCCCGTAAGGGTAATCCTTAAGTGACGACTTGAACTCCATGCCCTTGGGAGGCACGGTGCCCATACGCCAGATGCCCTTTGATACGGTGTTGTGGGTGTATTTCCCGTCAACAGAATACATGTGGCAGAACTGGCATGTGGGGGTGCGATAATCCTTGCCGGGTACCACCTCTGAGAGGGGTTTTTCAAAGTCCCACTCATGCCCGTCCATGTGATAGATGTAGCCCATCTTGGACTCACCGTAGGACTCGGCATCAGGGTGGTCATAGCCCATGTGACAGCTCATACAGGCCTCGGGCTTTCTGCCCTCGGAGGCGCGGAAGGCGTGCCTCGTATGGCATATATCACACTTCTCCGAGGCCGCGTGACAGTAGTCGCATCCAAACTGCAGCTGGCCGATACCCATCCTGTAGAGCTCCGGATACCAGGGCACAAGAACATTGGCCTCGGTAGTCTGTGGATGGTTTGGCCTGCCATAGTCCTTTTCCGACAACCATTCGTTAACCTGCTGAACGTGGCACTGACCACAGTGCTGGGAGGCCGGCATATAGAGCTCTTTATGGTCCTTACCATGACACCAGCTACAGTCCACTTCCTCCAGCTCTTCATTCAACCGCTTCTCTATCTCTTTAGTTTTAGCGGTAAAGTAGTCGTTCTTCTTTGGATGTGCATGGGTAGATTCTCTCCAATCGTTGACCAGACCGGGGCTCACCTCCTCATGACACTTAACGCACTCATCCGCCTTGTACTTCTCTAACAGCTGGTCGTAATAGGTGCCATCAGGTCTTACGTAATGCCTCGTCGGCATCCAATACATGTGCATGGCCGGCGGTTTATAAAAATCCATCCACGGCCCGCTTCCCTTCTCGAGGCCTACGTGCTCCTCATACCACTTCTTGAGGGTCTCATTATCATAGAGTTCCCCAAGCTTCTCCTGTTGTTCCTGAGGTTGTGGCGCCGCATACTGCTCCTCTGCAACCACAAGACCCGCCCCAGGCGGCCCAAGGAGTAGGGATAAAATTAATAATGCTCCCAAAGGTCTTATAAATCTCATAAATACATCTCCTTTTAGACTTCTTTCTTTAATCTCCATATATTATTCTCTCCGCCAAGCCTCGGAAGGTGAGATATCTTCCGATTCCGTCAACAGCTTGGAGTATTTTGTAAACCACCAATCTCCGGCCGTATCCCGGTCCTTGAAGTACGTTGGTCTCATCTCGTGGCGCCGGCTTATGTGACAGTCAAAACACACATTGTAAGGACTGTTAACGCGGGCAATCTTCTGGCCCTCCTGGGCCTTACCAATGTCCATAAAGTAGCTATACAGCTCCCCTGCGCCGTGACATGCCTCACACGTCACACCAGACTCTTCATACCGTCCCGTCCTTGCGTCATACCCCGTGGTGTGACACTTGTAACACGTTTTCCTGTAATTCTCATCACCTTCCACAAAGTCCGGGGCTCGCCTCACCCTGTCGAAGCTCGTAAACTTCGTCCGCTTCCAACGCTCTACGTGGGGGGCGGTAAGCCCGGCATGGCAGCGCAAACACTTCTTGCTGCCTGTGAATATGGCATGTTCGCCGGTCACGGTCAGGTGCCTGAAGTTCCCCCATACCGGGGTAAGATTGGGATCGGTCTCCTCCGGCGTTAGCTCGGTGAATTCAAGCCACAGCGCAAAGACCGCATCTGAGTTCTCCAGCCTCGCTTGCATCTGCCGTCTGTAGGGAAGTAAGCCGCGGTGTGCCACCTCCCTTGTCAGTGCCCTGCCCTCTCCTTCATGACATACTGTACAACCATAGACGTCGAACGGGAACTCCTTCACTATACTGTGCGACGCACCCAGCTTCCTCTCGTCTATATGACAGGTCATGCACCTATCAACCTTGTCGCCGTTTTGCTGCTTCGCCCACGTGGCGGTACCCTTGAGAAGGACCTGTTTTATCTCGTACTTCGGGTTTTGGAACTGGGCAATCGTCTTCTTTAACTTCGCCCTTTCCTCTTCGTCCGTAGTTGCTTCAAGCTGCTTCTCCGCCAACTCCAGCTGCTGCGCATAATAGGCGCTCTGGTACTCCATCCATGCAGGGCTAATCTCTTCCTTTAGCCAGAGATATGACGACCAAAGAAAAAGGATGCTGAACAATAGAAATAATTTCCGTTTCATTTAACCTTCTACTCTCTGCTAGATATTAATCCATGGTGTCGCAAGGACGTATTTTATGCTAAAGGCCAGTCTCAAACCCATCTTTAAGATGGTACCTATCATGACCAATAAGAAAAACATGACGATACTGTACCTTACAAGACCTAGCTGCTCATACCAGCTCCGCCATCTCCTGGCAGGATAGTACATACCACCGCCGAAGAATGCCAAGAGTACCAGCAGTCCCAAAGCCCAATGCGGGCTCCACAGGGGCGGCGGCGTAGGGAAGTCCAGCGTCCACTGCTCCCACGGCCAGAACCAGGCCCAGAACGGCCCTCTGCAGTAAACCCCGATAAGGATAAGGACATACCAGAGTACAAAACCAAACACAAATACCGAGACAGCAAACTTCCTCTCAGAGAATGTATAGTAACCGTTGCCGATAGGGTTGTTGTCTATGTAAGGGATGATCATCAGGCCCACGATTATGAACGTAGGCATGACAACTCCGGCAAACCAGGGGTCAAAATACACCAACACCTCCTGTAGACCGAGGAAGTACCATGGGGCCTTTGCGGGGTTTTCCGGTTCTCCGGGATTGGCCAGCTCTCTCAACGGGGCATCTATCGCATAGCTATAAAAGAAGATGATAACTATGAAGAGCAAGGCACACAGGAATTCCTTGGCCACCAGATTAGGCCACGTATGTACCTTCTCCGACGCAGGTTTCTTTTTTGCCTCTGTTTCCTTGACAGGAGTCTCTACGCTGGACATGTTTTTTTCTCTCCCTCTTTGGCCCTACAGTTGTCCTGAGAATCCATCCTTCCTCACGCGCCAGAAATGCAATATCATCAACCCACCTGCCAGGCCAGGAAGGGCTAGACAATGCCATACGTAGGCACGAAGAAGCGCCGGCGCCTGGATGGACGTCCCACCCAGAAGCGCAAAACGAAGGTCATTATCGACGCTAAAACCGAATAAGTCGGCAAACGGCCCTTGATAGCCGATAAAGGGTGTGGCCCCGGCCATATTAGTCCCAACCGTTATAGCCCAGTATCCCAACTGGTCCCAGGGCAGCAGGTAGCCGGTAAAACTCAAGAGCAATGTCAGTACCAGCAGCACTACGCCAAGCACCCAATTAAACTGCCTCGGTGACTTATAAGCGCCCGTCAGAAACACCCTTAACATGTGGAAACATACCGTTATTACCATGGCGTGACCCGCCCAACGGTGGGTATTCCTCAAAAGCCTTCCAAAGGGTGCTGCGTTATTGCTCAGGTCGATCATGTCCGCATAGGCGCGGTTCACGTCCGGGGTATAGTAAAACATCAAGAGTATGCCGGTAAGGGTCTCAAAGAAAAAGATAAAAAAGGTCAAACCGCCCAGACAGAACGTGTAACTTATCTTTAAGCTGTTCTTTCTTACTGTAAGCGGATGGATGTGCATCCATACGTTGCCGACTATATGGAGCACACGGTTCCTGGGCGTATCCTCGTATCCATGCCGGAATATGGACTTCCAAATATTATTTTTCGTAATAACGTCTTTAACCTTATTAAGGTCGGGAATCATGCCATACTCCCTTTAAATAGTCAGTACCGTATCGCGCTCCACTATCTGGCTTGTATCCACTATCAGTTTGCCCTCATCGGACACGTGCATCTCGAAGTGGTACAGGGGCCTGGGCGCCGGTCCCGCAAAGTTGACACCGTCCCTATAATATTTACTCCCGTGACAAGGACACTCAAACACGCCCTTCTCCTCCGTCCAGTGCACCGCACAACCTAAGTGTTGGCATATCATTGAAATGGCGATAAAATCATTGCCATCCCTTTCAACGAATACTCTCCGTGCCTTAATGGTTACCACACTATGGTCAGGAAAGTCAGCTGGGTATCCAACAGGAAACTTCTTTGAGGGTTCAAATAGCACCTTAGGGAAGAAAAAACCCGTAAAGCTAAACATCTTGGCCACAAATGCCAGAGTCGTGCCCAGAAAAATGGCCCATCCGGCATACGTGAAGAAACTCCTACGGGTCGTCCACGTACTTCCTGCCACATATTCCTTATCTTCTACTCCTGCCGCCATATCATTTTCTCCAGCGTTAACCCCCTAAGATTCAGGGCTAAGGGAGCTAGCCCTATACGCCAAGAGTCAAAAGAGACGCAATTGCCATACCATTCTATTGGATGTTTGGGAGAGAAGCCAATCGGCATTTTTATGGCCCCACAGCACACATATCATGGTGAAAGCACAATACTTATAAATACGGGCAAAATCAAACAAATGGCCACCTGACATGCACTTGTTACAACATGTTACATATAATTGACAAAGGCAGTTGCGTAGAACACAAGTTTATTTTTATCAGACAGTTATATTTGTACACCCAAGTACACACATTTGTGTACCCAAGTGTGCGCACAGCACCGGTCAAATACGCTTGCAATCACCGACATATTGGGCTATCTTGGTCTACTAACCCAGAAGTGCGTACATTATACGTGCAAAAGTGACTGAAAAAAAGACCCCAAAAGCGAAAAAAGAGCATCACTTTTCCCCCAGACCAAATCAGGCCCATCTTATTAACTGGCATCACTGGGACGATGACACCTTCAACCTGGCCCGGAAGGAAAATAAACCCGTTTTCTTGAGCATAGGCGCTGTGTGGTGTCACTGGTGCCATGTCTTTGACGAAACTACGCTGTCAGACCCAGAAGTAATCAAGCTCCTTAACCGAGACTTCATACCCGTTAGGGTGGATGCCGACAAGAACCCACATATACAGAGCCGTTACCTGGCAGGCGGATGGCCCACCAACACCTTCCTAACACCTACGGGTGACACCATAGTCAGCGGCACCTATATGCAACCCAACGACTTTAAACAGCTCGCCGGGAATGTACGCAAGTACTACGCTACCCACAAAGGAGAACTCTACGCCACCATCGCCCAATCAAAGGTGAGGAAGAGTTTAGACAGAGAGAGCCAACAGATACCGGAAGGTGAACCAACGGAAGATATACCTGTCCAGGTGATCGGCACTATAAAAGGCTTGTTCGACCCCATTCATGGAGGCTTCGGTAAAGAGCCAAAATTCCCTCAGCAGGAGGTCATAGAGTTACTGCTCAGTGAATACCACATAAGGGGCGATAAAGAACTCCTGGATATGGCTGCAAAGAGCCTGGACAGCATGATGGAAAGTGCACTCTGGGACAAAGTCGAAAAAGGCTTCTTCCGCTACTCCACCAGGTCGGATTGGTCTGAACCTCATTACGAGAAGATGCTGGAGGGCAACGCCTCACTCCTTAAAGACTATCTGCTCGGCTACCAGGTTACAGGTAAAGAAAGCTACCGAGAGATTGCAGAAGGCATCATGTCATACATCGACATCAACCTCTCTTCCCCTGGGGGAGGCTTTTACGGCAGCCAGGACGCAGATGAAGAATATTATAGGCTAGATGCCAAGGCCAGAGAAAAAGAGCACCCACCTAAGATTGATACACACATTTACACCAACTGGAACGGCATGGTCATATCTCAATACATACGCGCCTACCAGGCACTCGGCAGAGAGACATACCTGAACAGGGCCATTAACGCCCTGGAACTCTTGACAGACAAGGCCTATCAAGCCGGCACAGGTATGTACCACTACATCGCGGACGGCAAAGAAGCAGAGCTAAAGGGGTTGCTGGTAGACCAGGTTTATATGGCAGATGCCCTGACCTCCGCCTACGAGACGACTTCAAATAGGAAATACCTCGAAGCAGCAGCAGATATCATAAACTGTGTAATAAAGGACCTGTGGGATAGGCATAAAGGAGGCTTCTTTGACATCCCCGAAGGCAGCGCCCGCATAGGTAACTTGACCTTCAGGGAAAAACCGCTTATAGAAAACGCCCAGGCCGTACGGGTCTTGAACAGGCTTTTCTACCTCACAGGAAAAGAAAACTTTCATAAGCTTTCGGGTACGACCCTAAAAACCCTTCTTAATGTCTTTCCAGATTACTCGATACAGGCCGCCTCCTATGCCCTGGCGGTCAGAGAGTATATTAACCATCCCATCCAGATTACCATTATCGGTCCGAAAAGGGACCCGCGTACAGCAGCCCTACATAAGGAAGGGCTGAGCATATTCCTGCCGTGGAAGGTCATTCAGGTACTTGACCCCGAGAGTGACCCCCTGGAAATAGGCCCTATAACATACCCGCCCGCAGAAGAACCCCTGGCCTACGGCTGCCGCGAAGGTGCCTGCTCCCCGCCCATGCGCACCCCCAAAGAGCTTAGAGACTTTATCAAGGGATAATAAGGTGGGCTGCCATGCGGTTTTCTACACCAAAAGCCCACCCACGATGTCCTCTGTTGGGCAGGACCGCTCCGCCGCTACAAGCGCCACCCATGGATTTAGTAATTGACCTTAATAATGATAACCACTAGAATAAATAATTTGCCATCATGAATCCAAGTCAAACAATACAACAGGAAGATAAGCTATCCGTCCTGAGAAAGTATGAGAAATACGTAACAAAGGACGGCAAGGCAATCCTCTTTAGCACCAAGTCGTGTCGCGGCGAGGAGGTAAGTTGTCCCTTCCTCCTGAAGGCGCCCAGGCCCCTGGCCCGAGAGATTAAGGGAAAACTGGACGAACTATCCTTCAACCCGAGGCTCTATGACAAGATTCCCGGCAGGATTTTACCCCACATGACGTTCAAGACGGCCGTTGCCGGCTGCCCCAACAGTTGCTCCACGCCTCAGATAAAGGACTTTGGCGTCATCGCGCAGGAGAGTGTCGTCGTGGACCCGAGCTGCGAGTGCACTCTATGCAGGAAGTGCCTAAAGGCGTGCAGGGATGCGGCCATAACCTTGAAGGAAGACAAGACGGTAATCATAGACCAGGAGAAGTGCATGAAGTGCGGTCTCTGCGCAAGGGTCTGCCCTACAGGTTCGATAAAGCTCGACAAGAAGGGATATTCCATCGTGCTCGGCGGCAAGATAGGCAGGCACCCACGTTTTGCCGTACAACTCATGGAACACGCTACGGAGGAGCAGGTGCTGAAGGCCCTTGAAATCTGTGCAGAAAGGATTCTGGCAGGAAAAGGACGCAACCTCTATGAATTCCTGATAAGAAAGCCCTTCCTGGAAGAACTCAGGAAGGCCCTCAAAGAAGTGGCTTAACGTGTGTATAATTATCCCATCGGCTACCTCAGTATAACTAGATAAGACCCCAAATGACGCTGGACAACATAGACAAAAGGATACTGCAGGAGATACAGTCCACCTTCCCCCTCACCCCCAGACCATTCCACACCCTGGCAGAACAGCTCTCCCTCGAAGAGCCTGAGGTGCTCCAGCGGGTGAGGGCCATGGTAGAGAACAAGGTAATTCGCAGACTGGGGCCCATAATAGATACCAAGGCGATGGGCAACACCGGCGGCCTCATGGCCATGAACGTCCCGGAAGACCGAATTGAAGAGGTCGCAGGGCTGATAAACGCATATACCGGGGTCTCACACAATTACCTCCGAAAGGGCAGGAATAAGCAAATCCCCTACAATGTCTGGTTCACCATGTCCGCACCAGACAAAGAATCCCTGGAGAAAAATCTGAAGGAAATCGAGGACAAGACCGGACTGGTGGTAAGAAACCTGCCAACCACAAAGAAGTTCAAGATCGGCGTAAGGTTCAACATATATCAGGGAGATTAGTAACCCATCATGGCCGATGAAACCGACATAAAATTAATCAAACACATCCAGGACGGCATCCCGCTCACGGAGAAGCCGTATCAGGAGGTCGCAAATGCGCTGGGGCTCTCCGAGGATGATGTCATCAGCCGGCTAAAGAGGCTGATGGAAGAGAAAAAGATTCGGCGCTTTGCCGCATCCGTCGCCCACCGCAAGATAGGCATAACCTCAAACGCCATGACCGTTTGGAGGGTTCCGCCGGAGCGTGTTGACGAGGTCGGGCCAATCATGGCCGGCTTCCCGGAGGTCACCCACTGCTACGAACGACCCACGTTCCCCGACTGGCCGTACAACACGTTCACCATGATCCACGGCTACACCGACGAGGACTGCGAGCAAGTGATAGAGGCTATAAAAGAAAAGACCGGACTCAACGACTACGTAATCCTCTACAGCGAAAAGGAGTTTAAGAAGACAGGGACAAGGATTTGAACGCCCGGCACTAAAGTCACGTAGGGTAGGTCTCAACGTGCCGATGCGGACAGGTCTGAAGACCTGCCCCTACAAAAAATACCTTGTGGTGACGCAGTGTGTGCTGCCTTGACGCACCGTACAAACTACCCAACGATCGGGAGGGGTAATGACGGACATTAAAATGTGGTCGAGCAAATCCTTAATCCTTTCCACAATGATAACCTTCATGCTAATCTGCTCGCAGATTGTCCGGGCACAGGATGCCGCTGGATGGCTAAACAGAGGCGCGGACCTATCGGACTCGGGCAAGTACGAGGAGGCCAT
>JAUXLO010000029.1 GCA_030623665.1 Planctomycetota bacterium | reverse complement strand
GTAGCCGCACACGCTCTTCACCTTGTTCAGCTGCCAGTTCCGGCCCTTCCCTTCGGCCTGCTTCTCCCTCAGGGCGCCTACGGGGCATGTTGATACACACTGCCCACAGAACTCACAGCTCGTGCCGAGCAGGGTGTGGCCGTAGGCAGGGCCTACAACGGTATCGAAACCACGGTTTATAAAGTCGATGGCATTGGCCTGCTCGACCTCATCGCATATCCTGACGCATCGCCCGCAGAGTATGCACTTGGAATCATCCCTCAATATCATGGTGTTCGGGTCGGGGACGACGCCGCGGACGGGTTCCTTAAAGAAACGGCTGGTCTTGATCCCGTATTCGTAGGCAAGGTCCTGGAGGGTGCACTCACCGCACTTATCACATGTCATACAGTCCAGGGGGTGGTCTGATAGGATGAGATCCAGCACGAATCTCCTGGCGTCCTTTACGCGCTCAGTGTCGGTTTTTACGACCATGCCGTCCTGAACCAGTGCGGAACAGGCCGTTGCCAGGGGTTTTCGGGCGTTCTCTACCTCTACCATACATACCCGACAGGCGCTGAATGGTTTGAGCCGCGGGTCATGACATAGGGTAGGAATCTTTATGCCCAGCGAACTTGCCACCTGGAGGATGGTCTGGTCAGGGGTGGCCTCTACCTGCCTGCCGTCTATGGTGAGTTTCAGCATCTTTGCTGTCGAATCAGCCTCAGTAGTTTTCTCTATCATCTGTTGCCTGTCCAACCATAGTTAGAAATTGCAACTGTACCATTTATGCTTAGAGCAGTCAATCCTTAAAGCACTATCCCCGCATAGCCTACGAAGTCGGAGGGTTCACCGGTCGGGTCTACGTCGTAACTGGTTGTGTAGTGTAGTAATTCCCCCGCCTCTACCCCAAGCGCCCTGGCGTATGCCACGGTTGCGGCCAGCGCACCACCACCGCAGGCGTTCATGCTCTTTGTGGCCTCGGGCACAATCTCCTCAGCGGCCATCCTCAAACAGAGGTCTATAATCCTCTTGTCGTTTTCGTTCTTTACCCACTCCAGCGCCTCGGCCCCGGTGCCGTGACTCATGAATGCGTATCTCTGGCCGTAGTGGGTCAGGTCGCTGGTGCCGACGGCCATTATCCCCCCGTCTCTGTTTTTTGCCAGCGCACCTATCCTCTCCCCTAAGATAGCCGCCTTCTCGGTAGACGGGACCATGATGGGTACAATCCTAGCCTCCGGAAACAGATATTTTATAAACGGTGTCTGCACCTCTATGGAATGTTCCATCAGGTGACTCTGTGCATTCTCCATCACAAGGTCTCCTGAGGATTTTAATATATCGCCCGCCAGGTCGGCATCGATCTCTATTTCGCCGAGGGGGGTCTCCCAGATCCCCTCCTTTATCAGGGCCGACCTCTCTACCCCCATAACGTGCACGGAGCCAAAAAGCACAAAGACCTTGGGCCCGGACAGCCTGCTTATAGTGCTAAACACGGCGGCCGCCGTATCAGCGGAGAACATCCAGCCGGCATGGGGAACGATCCCTGCAACAACGTTCTTTTTCCGCAGATTGGCAGATAGCGCCGAGCCGTTTTCAAGGTGTCGTTCCACGGCAACCTTGCAGACACCGCCCAGCTCGGGATAAAAACCTAGGGCTATGGGACTTCTGGTAAGCATCGTAGCATCAACGTACTCCGAAAAACCGTCGTGCAAAGATAAGGAGTCTATCAGCGCATGTAATTGTTGTCAAAGACTCTTTTTCTCCTTTGATTTTTGGGGGATTTTGGTATTATTGAAATTGGTATAAAAATGCAAGAACGAAGGGAGGACAGCTCGTGCTGGAGGTTAACGGCGTTACAATAACCTGGCTCGGCCACGACTCGATGAAGATAAAGGGGGACGGCAGGGTCATTTACATCGACCCCTGGAAGTTGAAGGACGAGGACAAGGAACCCGCCGACGTAGTACTTGTAACGCACGAACACTACGACCACTGCTCCCCCCTGGACGTCGAGAAAGTCTCTAAAAAGGGCACGATGATAGTAGCCACAGCCGACAGCGCCAAGAAACTCAAGGGCGACGTCGTGGTGGTAAAGCCGGGCGATACCGTAGAGCTAAATAATGTCACAGTAAATGTCGTACCCGCCTATAATACAAATAAGAGCTTCCACCCCAAGGGTTCCGGCTGGATCGGTTTTATCGTCACAGTAGGCGGAAAGAGGATATACCATGCGGGCGACACCGACCGCATACCCGAGATGGATGACTTTAAGGTAGACGTGGCCCTGATACCGGTTAGCGGCACCTATGTTATGACTGCAGAAGAGGCCGCCGAGGCCGTGAACCGCATGAAACCGACGCTCGCCGTTCCGATGCACTACGGCGATATAGTCGGCACAGAGGCAGACGCCGAGAGATTCAAGAAACTGGTCTCCGGCGACATAGAGGTGAAACTTTTATGACAGATACATTAACCGGGACACCCCCGCCTACAGTACCCACCGCAAAACAGGACCTCCCTGCCGTTGATACGGTAGGAGAGACGGACAAGAAGGTAAAGGCGGTGGCATTGCTTTCCGGTGGTCTGGACAGCACCCTGGCCATCAATGTAATCAAGGCGCAGGGCATAGATGTTACAGCCTTGAACTTCTCGACCGTCTTCTGCCTCTGCAACCGGAGCGATAGTTGCAAGTCTGAGGCCAGGAAGGTCTCCGAGGCGCTTGGCATACCAATAAAGGTCCTAAACATAACCGACAGCTTCTTGAAGATCGTTAAAAAACCCAAGCACGGCTACGGCAAGAACATGAATCCGTGCATCGACTGTCGTATAAACATGTTCAGGATGGCAGGGGAGTATATGAGCGAGACCGGGGCATCGTTTATAATAACCGGCGAGGTACTGGGCCAGAGGCCCATGTCGCAGCGAAAGCTCGCCATGAAAATAATCGAGCGTGAGTCCGGCCTTGAAGGTCTTGTGCTAAGACCCCTCTGCGCCAAGCACCTTGAACCTACCATCCCGGAGAAAGAAGGCCTGGTAGACAGGGAAAGGCTTTTGGCCATAAAGGGCCGTTCCAGGAAGGAGCAGATGCAGTTGGCGGACATTTTTGAGATTAAGGACTACCCCTGTTCTGCCGGCGGATGCCTCCTTACCGACCCGGGGTTTGCCCTCAGGATAAAGGAGCTGTTCGACCACGACATAGACTCTAACGTAAAGGACGTAAGCCTGCTGAAGGTGGGTAGACATTTCAGGCTGGACGGCCAGACCAAGGCGGTAGTGGGCCGGAACGATGCAGAGAATCAGAGGCTCGAAACCCTTGCACGAAAAGAAGATGCACGACTTCACCTTGCCGACATGCCTGGGCCGCTGTGTCTTATGCACGGTAACCTGACCGATGACAATCTACAGTCGGCGGCCCGGCTGACCGCACGCTTCAGCAAGGCAAAGGATATGCCCCTGGTTCGCGTCGTCCTGCGTAGAGGAGAGACAGAAGGCGTCCTGGAAGTGCCGCCTGCAGACCCACTATGGGCACAGGACCGGCTGATTGCCAGGAATAAATAACCGACACGATCGGCGCAATAAATATGGGTGTGTTGCAGAGGACCTTATCACCATTATCGTTACCTACTGCATTTACTTTCAATGGCGGTATATACCTGCTGGTTGCAGAGCTTAAAAGGGGTTGCAGCCTGAGCGTTGGGAGACTCGGCAGGCATTTCTTCCCCAAGGGTTTCTATCTCTACGTGGGCAGCGCCCAGACTAACCTGGTACAGAGGCTGAGCCGCCATTTAGCAGAAAACCCTACCGGCAAAAGGCCCCACTGGCATATCGATTACCTGCTTGCCCATGCCCGTATCAGATATATATGGGGATTTGCCGCCCCGAAGGAGTGGGAATGCCGGCTGGGCCGGCGCCTGGCAGGTCTTAACGGCCTGGAGATACCCCTCAATGGATTCGGCTCATCAGATTGTCACTGCGATACACACCTATATTACTTTTCAAACCGTAAACACACGTTGCTTTCAACGGATATGTTCGAGCGGGTCTATCCAAAGAGGTTTCGCAACTTCTGTTACAACAACGATAGGTTCTCGCATACATGAAAAATACTAATGACCAGACTCCTATGATGCGTCAGTACCATTCCTTTAAGAAGAGGTGCAAGGACGCCGTGCTGTTCTTCCGCATGGGGGATTTTTATGAGATGTTCTACGAGGACGCCAAGATTGCCTCCAGGGTGTTAGGGATAGCGCTGACGTCCCGCGCCAAGGGCGAGAAGGCCGTGCCCATGGCTGGTGTGCCGCACCACTCGGCAGGAACCTACATACAGCGTCTCTTAAAGGCCGGCTATAAGGTGGCCATCTGTGAACAGGTGCAAGACCCCCGGGAGGCGAAAGGGCTAGTAGACAGGGATATTACGAGGATAATCACCCCTGGTACCCTTACGGAAGAGAACCTCTTGGAGGACAAGGTAAACAATTATCTTGCCGGCATACACCTGGGCAAAGGGGATATGGCGGGTGTTTCATGGGTGGAACTCTCCACGGGTAGATTCGAGCTGGAAGACATTCCACGTGCGCGGCTGCTGGACGAGCTCTACCGGCTAAGGCCGTCCGAGTGCATAATACCGGAGGATGCACATAACGATGCCCTCATGAAGGAGTTAGCGGCGGGTCTTGGAGTCACGGTAACCCGGAGACCGGGCTGGGAGTTTTCCAGGGACTCTGCCTATAAGGTGCTGATTGAGCACTTTGGGACCGCCAATCTCGAGGGCTTCGGGTGCGACGGGCTGGGGCCAGCCATAGGGGCCGGCGGGGCTTTAGTACAATATCTGAAAGAGACACAAAATAATTCCCTGGGCCATATCACTAAGCTGGAACGGTTCTGCACCCAAGACACCCTGCTCATGGACGCCGCCACTCAGAGCGGGCTTGAACTCATAGAAACGGTCAGGACGAGGCAGATCGAGGGATCCCTCCTGTGGGTATTGGATAAGACCCGTACCCCCATGGGCGCAAGGCTTCTCAAGGAATGGATACTCTTTCCGCTCATATCTCCCGAAAAGATCCGATTTCGCCAGCAGGGGATAAGTGAGCTACACGATGGTCATTTGCTCAGGGGGACCCTCCGCTCGCTTCTAAAAGAGATTTCTGACATGGAACGTATATCCACACGGATAAGCTCAGGCCGCACAAATGGCAGAGACCTGGTATCCCTGAAAAATTCACTGGAGGTCCTGCCCAGATTGAAGGAGGAGCTTTCCAACGTCGGCTCCGGCATACTACAGTCCTTGCATGATGGGCTTGAGACCGTCGAGGAGGTAAGGGTGCTGGTGGCAACGGCGCTGGTAGAGAGTCCGCCCCAGACCATCCGGGACGGCGGGATGATTAAACAGGGCTATCGCCCGGAACTCGACGAGTTAAGAAATATACGCAGGAATGGACGGGAATGGATAGCTAACTTTCAGGCCGAGGAGATTCGCCGTACCGGCATACCAACCCTCAAGGTAAACTACAATAAGGTCTTTGGGTACTATATCGAGGTCACGAATACACATAAGGAGCGGATCCCGGGGGACTATATCCGTAAACAGACACTAAAGAACGCAGAGCGCTATATAACCCCGGAGCTAAAGGACTATGAGTCCAAGGTACTGACGGCCGAAGAGAGGTCCAAGGAACTGGAATATCAGCTGTTTGAAGACGTAAGGTCCCAGGTAGCCAGCTATACGCCAAGGCTTCAGAGGGTTGCCAACAGTGTGGCGCAGCTTGATGTGTTACTATGTCTGGCACAGGTGGGTGCCGAGAACAATTATGCCTGCCCCGAAGTAACCGAAGGGGCGGAATTACGGATATCAGACGGCAGGCACCCCGTGCTTGAGAAGACGCTGGGGACGGGGAATTTTGTGCCTAACAGTATAGACATGGACAACGAGTCAACCAGGGTCATGGTCATTACCGGACCAAACATGGCGGGCAAGAGCACATACATCCGTCAGGTGGCCCTACTCCTGCTTATGGCCCAGATGGGCAGCTTCATCCCTGCAAAACAGGCAAGGATCGGAGTGGTTGACAGGATATTTACACGCATCGGGGCATCGGACGAATTACATAGGGGACAAAGCACGTTTATGGTGGAGATGCAGGAAGCGGCAAATATACTCAATAATGCCACGACCCGCAGCCTTATAATACTCGATGAGGTAGGCAGGGGGACAAGTACCTTTGACGGCCTGAGCATAGCCTGGGCTATGACCGAGCATATACTCAAAAACATTGGGGCAAGGACGCTGTTCGCCACCCACTACCATGAGCTTACGGGGCTTGCGGCCCTATTCCCGGGGATAAAGAACTACAATGTTGCGGTCAGGGAGTGGGGCGACGAGGTGGTATTTCTAAGAAAGATTGTTGATGGCGGGTCGGATAAGAGCTACGGCATCCATGTGGCACGGCTGGCGGGGATACCCAGGGAGGTGGTGAATAAGGCGAGGGTTATACTAGAACAACTCGAGGCGAACTCCCTGGACGTCTACCAGAGACCCAGGCTGGGGCAACACCAGGCAGAGGCTGCCCAGGACCTCCAGCTCCCCCTCTTTGTGCCCAAAGGGGATGCGGTAATTGAGGATTTACAGTCGCTTGATATTACAAGGCTTACACCCATAGAGGCACTAAACAAGCTAGACGAGCTTAAGAAGCGGCTGAGGGAGACTGAAGGGGATTAGATGTAAGCTTTACCGACTAATGGAGTTATTAAAAGGAAGGGCCTAAAAAAGCGGATTTTCTGTTGACATCGCCCTTATTACTTATATAATAAGATGTTAGAAAAATACATCGATGTCTTTTCGATTGGGAAAATAGTATGCAAAAGGACTTTGAGGGTAGGCGCAAGTTCAAACGGCGCATATCAGTAAAGTGGATAGTAATAATCTCTGCCATAGTCATATCGCTGGGCATAGGGTCCTTCTTTGTCGTCAGAAACCTCGGTTACTACAACGTTCAGCCCTCTGAGGTTGGAATAGTCGTTAACAACCTGACGGGGGGCGTAAAGTCGATTGACCGTGCGGGTGTAATCATTTACATACCCATCCTGCAAGACATATACATACTTGACAAAGAAGAGCAGGTCTTGCGCATGTCCTCAGACAACATCACCCCTGAGTATCCAAAGGGTAACCCCTTATGGGTCAAGTCCATAGATGGCGGTGACGTATCCCTCGACCTGCTTATCCGCTACGTGATGATTCCAGAGAAGGCCGCCTTCGTTATCTTAGATTCAGGGCCGGGTAACGACTACAAGGAGAAGTGGGTCTTCGATTATATCAGGGCCGTTCTGAGATATAATATGGGCGAGCTTTTGATCGAAGACTTCCCAAACTCGGCCAAGCGTGACAGGAAGGCCCAGCAGGCCATAGGTGAGATAAACGATGTTATAGAGCCGCGCGGCATCAGGATCACGGCCATAAACATCCTGGACTATCGCTACTATCAGGAGTATTGGGAAAAGATCCTGGCAAGAAGACTTGCCGACAAGGAGGTGGAAGTGCAGATAGACAGGGCCGAGGCCGCCAGGGAGAACCGCAGACGCGTGAAGATAGAAGAGGGCAGGAGGATGGACACCGAGGTGTCCAGATTCAGGGGCGACATCAACAAGAAAGAGATAGAGGCGGATGCCACGTCCGAGCGGATACGCCGTGATGCGGATGCATATTTCAAGAAGGTAACCATTGAGGGCGACGCTCAGTTTGAGAGGTTGAGGCAGCTGTCAATAGCAATCCTGGCAGAGAAAAAGTCTGAGGCAGGCGGCATACTGGCACTGCGCCGTGCCTTGGAGCGTGAGGGGGGCCGGCAGCTTGTCAAGTTTGAATACGCAAGGAGGCTCAGGCAGGCAACGGTACAGGGTACACCTGTTTTAAAGTCCGATAGAGAAATACCACAACTGTTGAGGGAGAGAGAGCTGCAAATCCAAAGGCCCGCTGCAGCCGCTGGCGAAGAAAGATAGTTACAGAGAGTTAATCATATGGCTACCAAGAAGAACCTATACGTTTATGGCGGAATAATTGGATTCTTTGTCATATTCTTCGGTGTCGCCGTCCCTTTTTGCATCTTCAAGGTCTATGTAAATGAGATAGGTGTGTGGACAAAGGTCTGGCCGGTAGGAATCACCGATTTAACCAGGGGCGTGGTAGAACAGGACTACTTTGTGGGCTGGCACAGGGGCATACCCATTGTGGATTATTGGGACCGCTACGACGGCACGGTGCAGACCCTGAACAGGACGTCGGACAAGATAAAGGGCCGGCGCATGGAGCCTATACAGGTAAGGACGGTGGACGACTATGACGTAAGCGTCGAGCTGATAATCAAATACAAGATACGCAGGGGCTCTGCCTGGAAGCTCAGAAAGCTCCTTGGCCCCGGAGAGGCGAAATATGAGCCCAAGGCGGCAAGGAAAACCGCCCTAGAAAAAGTCAGGTATAAGGTAATCTTGAACAACGAGACGGTTGACGTGGCCCGAAGCGTTTTTGGTAAGATGACAGAGAAGCACCTTTATGACCCCTACGAAAAGCGTAAGCGTGCAAAACAGGCGTTGAAGGAGCTCCAGAAGAGGATGGACGGCCGGTTCCTGGATATAATAGATGCGCTTCTCCTAGACCTGAAGTTTGACCCTAAACTCGACAGGAAGATTAAGAATGTCAAACTGGCGGAACTCGATATCCTCCTGAACATCTCCAAGGGAAAGGCTGCGGACTACAGGGGTATTACTAATATCATAGACGCCGACACCGAGGCCTGGGTGGAAAGGATAGAGGGCGATAGAATTGCAAAGTTTACCATACTTGAGGCCTTGGTAAACCAGCGCATAGCTGAGCTCATGGCGGCTGCGGATAAATATTGGGTGGAGAAGAAGGCCGCGTCAGACCGTTATAAAGCGGAACGTATGGCCGCTGGAGAACTCCTGGTCAGAAAGGCCAAGGCGGAAGGGGAAAACCTGAGGCGTGCGGCCATGATCGGTGTTGGAGGCGACCTTATAGTCGCCCTGGAGGCCACAAAGAATATTAACCTCGGTTACCTTGAGTTCACCACGCAAAGGGTGGACCTGCTTGATATAGAGCAGATGGTACAAAAGTTTGGCGCCGCGCCAGAGAAGAAGAAAGACTAAAGCCCACCATACCGGCAGCCCCGCAAAAAGCCCACTTGATTATGAAGTCTAATGTTGTATAATTTGCGGGGTATCTATCCGGATAAATTACTTGTCGTTTCCTTGCCTTAGGGGTCAATCGCTTCCATCTAAAACAGCCGGACAGCGACTTTAGGTGTCAAAGTGCCTAAGGTGAAGTACTATATCCCTTTACCTGTCATATAGTTATATATTATTCAAGTTCAACTTGGGGGGCCAAGGACATGAGTTTCTTCGCATGAAGACGGAGCTATAATTAATAATGAAGAACCACATTTTTCTCACCTTCTCCTCTTTTTTGGTTCTCTTATTTTCGAACGTCTGCCAGGCGAAACTCGAGGATGCCCCCTGGCCCATGTATCAACATGACATCCACCACACCGGCGGTGTCCGACATCCTGGGTTGCTAGGCGGCGTAACAGAGCCGCCCAGAGAGGGAGCGACAGATATAATTTATATCGGCTCATTGGATGGTAACCTTTATGCCGTCGACTCTGACGGCCAGACAAAGTGGCGCTTTCAGGCGGGTGGCGGCATACATACCAGTCTTGCGCTAGGAATGGATGGGACTATCTACGCAGGCGCCGAGGATAACAAGCTCTACGCCATTAGTCCGGAGGGTAAATTGAGGTGGACTTTTGACACAGGCTGGCCCATATTTAACTCTCCGACCGTGGCAGGAGACGGCACCATATACATCGCCGGTAATGACATTCTGTATGCGGTTAATCCCGATGGTGAGCAGAAGTGGAAGGTTCGCATGGAAGATAGCATCTACTCCGCCCCAACTATAGATAGCGAGGGGAGGATATATGTAGGCTCCGACGATTTCAGGCTTTATGCATTAGACCCTGACGGGGGGTTGCTATGGCATTTTAACGCACGCGATTGGATACGCTCCTCTCCGATAATCGGGGCAGACGACAGTATCTACTTTGGCTCCAGTGACGGTACTTTTTATGCAGTAGACACAGATGGCCAGCTAAAGTGGAAGACCAGCACAGAGTGGCAGATATTTTCCACCCCTGCATTAGGTAACGATGGCACCCTGTACGTGACCTCGCAAGACGGCAGCATTTATGCCATAAGTGGAGAGGGCAAGCTTAAATGGCAATATGCTACGGAGGACATGATAGAGTCTTCCCCTATAATAGCCGAGGACGGAACGGTTATAGTTGGATCGAACGATCGTAAACTCTATGCCATAAACCCCGACGGTACACTAAAGTGGACGTTCAAAGCGGCAGATGCCATCCGCTCGTCCCCTGCCATAGGTACGGATGGCGCCATATATGTTGGCTCTACAGACAGCAGGCTCTACGCCATAAGCCCTGACGGTAAGCAAAAGTGGGCCTTGACTACCGGCAGTTGGATCATCGGCGCACCATCTGTTCTCTGTCAGTCCGCTCTTCTTGCACAGCAGGAAGAATACAAAAAAAGGATCCTACAAGTCTATATGATACATGTTGAGTACGACTTGTACGAAGACGGAGAGCTGGTGCGTTCTGACATAGCAGAGGTAAACCCCAAACTCCTCTCAGAGGGCTTCAGGAAATCCATAATAGGAAAGATAGAACACCTCCTGCTGGATAGAGTTGGGGAGCAAGGTGCGATGGCAGGAGGAGAGTTGGCAGCCCCTGAACTTGAAATACTGGAGGAGGAACTGGTAAAAGGCGTTCAGGAAATGAATGTTCCTGGGACAGAGACGGTGGAGGCCGGCAAGACACCTGCTGGCCAGGGGGAAAAAGCCAAAAACATAACGGTAGAGGTCTATACAATACATGTTGAGTACGACTTGTACGAAGGCGGAGAGCTGGTGCGTTCTGAAATAGCAGAGGTAAACCCCGAACTCTTCTCAGAGGGCTTCAGAAAATCCATAATACAAAAGATGGAACACCTCCTGCTGGATAGAATTAGGAAGCAGGGTGCGGCGGCAGAAGCAGAGTTGGCGGCCCGTGAACTTGAAATATTAGAGGAAGAACTGGTAAAAGGCCTTCAGGAAAAAACGGACACCCCTGGGGCAAGGAAGGAAAAATAAGGATAGTTTTAAACAGAATACTACTCCCCAGTAGGTTTCTCTTCAAAATTGTGTCGTACTCTTGAAACTTATTACGTATTTGCTTATATCCCCTGGGTCGGTGCCGGTTAAGGCCTCATTGAACTTCTTAACAACGTCTCTCCCCAGGCCCTTGATGCTAAAATCACGGTCCGACACAAGGATGTTATCAAGGTTATAGACCATTATATTGAAGACT
>JAUXLO010000100.1 GCA_030623665.1 Planctomycetota bacterium | reverse complement strand
GGGCGGGGAGTCCCTCGTGCGGAATTTTTTCCCTTGCTAGGGTAATCCATCTGCTCAGTGCGGTGTCATCCGGGAATTGTCTGAGCACGGCGTCATCGAGACGGGCAATGTCCGAAGGGTCACCGGATAGGGCGGCCCACCTGAACGGGCCCTTGCCCTCGCAAAATAGCGGTCTTATGTATGCGGGCACAAATCCGGGGTATTTAAATCGGCCGCTGTCATCCCTTATGCCGACCCCTGCTGATTCGGCCTGCGCCCTCAGGTTGTTGCCGTAGTCGAAGCACACCGCCCCTGCCTTCTGCATATCCAGGATGGCAGCAGCATGGAGGGCGATGGCCTCAAGCGCCCGTCTTTTGTACTCATCTTTATCCGTCTTCCTGAGCCTGTCCATCTCGGCCACGTCCCCCAGGGGTACGTAGCTGTAGATATCGTGGGCCGGCGTCTGGTCGGTGACCACGTCCGGTATAATATCCCTTCTTACCAGTTCAGGGTGTATTTCTGCGGCGTTTCCTACGAGGCCGACGGACAGGGGTTTTTTACTGGATATTGCATCCTTCAGCCACACCAGCGCCTCATCGAGGTCATGGGTAATCCTGTCGCAGTGTCCCTGGCTGACGCGCTTTTGTATCCTTGACTCCCTAACCTCTACGTCCAGTATTACGCCCTCGTTCATGGTTACTGCGAGGGGCTGTGAGCCGCTCATGCCGCCCATGCCGGCGGTGAGGACGAATTTCCCTTTGAGCGAGGGTGCGCCGAAGTCCTTCCGGGCAAGGGCAGAGAATGTGTTATACGTACCCTGCAGGATGCCCTGCGTGCCTATATATATCCAGCTTCCTGCGGTCATCTGTCCGTACATTGTGATGCCCATCTCGTCATATTTATCAAAATTTGCCTCGGTGGCCCATGCGGGCACGAGGTTGGCGGTGGCGATTACGACCCTGGGGGCGTGGGGATGGGTCTTTGCCACGTAGACGGGCCTGCCTGACTGTACACAGAGGGTCTCGTCGTTATCGAGCGTCTCAAGGGCCTTTGATATCCTCCAAAACTCCTTCCAGTTTCTCACCGCCCTGCCTGCGCCCCCGTAGACGATGAGCTCTTCGGGGAGTGTTGCAACGGAGGGGTCAAGGCAGTTTCTGAGCATCCTGAGTGCCGCCTCGGCATCCCAGTTCTTTGCGTGGAGTTGCGAGCCCGTGTATGCCATGACGGGTTCTTTAGGGGCTAACTCATAATGCATGGGCCTGCCCAAGTTCTTTACCTCCTTTTTGGAAAATGTGTCTGCGCAGGCTGAATGTGATGGTCAAGGCTGCAAGGTGTTGGAATTACACAATCTTAGTTCCTTTCTCAGGATACAATATGGCAGGATGGGAGTCAATGAAACGTATGCGGTCCTGGCGAAAGGCTGGCTTGACTTCACTTGTTTTTTATGCTATTTTAAGGGCTTCTGTAATGCTTATAAAACCTTCCATCCAGGGGGGAAATGATAGAGTGAGGGTAGCGTATTTTGACTGCTTTTCCGGTGCAAGCGGCGACATGATTTTGGGCTCGCTGGTGGATGCGGGTCTTGATAGCGCCGTTCTCGCCCGGGAACTTGAGAAACTTTCCTTACCCCCGCACGGTGTATCGTTCAAGAAGGTCTCAAGGGGCGGTATATCAGGCACCAAATTTGACGTACTTCCTGAACGCAGCAACAAGGAAACAGAGAGGTATTTGGGTTTCAGGGAGCTATGCAGGCCCGTTGAGCAGTCCGGGCTCCCGGAATATATAGTGTCAAAGAGTCTAAATATCTTGAAACGCATGGGAGAATGCGAGGCGAAGGTGCATAACACCACGCTGAAGGACGTCCACTTTCACGAGATTGGCGCGCTTGATACCGTTTTGGACGTGGTGGGTGCGGTAGTAGCCTTCAATGAACTTGGCGTGGGGGAGATCTTCTTCTCGCCGCTTCCCATGGGTTTCGGCGGTTCTGGCTTTGTGGACTGTGAACACGGAAGACTCCCGGTGCCAGCCCCTGTCACTCTCGAGCTTCTTCGGGGTCAGAAGGTGGTTTCCGGCCCTGCCGGTAGAGAGGATGAGCTGACCACGCCTACGGGTGCCGCCATACTGACCACCCTGGGTAAATGTGCTGAATCCTGTCCTGACATCTCCCTGGAGGCGATAGGCTATGGAGCCGGCTCCAGGGACCTTCCCGAGTCCCCCAACCTGTTAAGGGTGGTCTTGGGCGAGAAAACTACCGTTGCCCAGGGGGATGAGGTCTGGGTAGTAGAAACGAACGTTGACGACATGACGGGGGAGATATGCGGTTACGTAACGGAGAAGCTGCTTCGGGCGGGTGCCGTGGATGTATATATCACGGCCATACAGATGAAGAAGAGCAGGCCCGGCGTGCTTTTTACGGCCATCGTCCCCGAAGGGGCAAAGGATGCCGTGGAGAAGGTCTTTTTCCAGGAGACTACTACCTTTGGCATAAGGTGTTATAAGACGTCGAGGAGGGTTTTGGGCCGCAGCTTTGTTGAGGTTGAGACGTGTTACGGTCAGGTCAAGGTGAAGGTGGGGAGGCTGAACGGCCAGATTAAGAATATGTCGCCTGAGTACGAGGATTGCAGGCGCATTGCAGAGGTGAAGGCAGTGCCCTTGAAGTCTGTTTATGAGGCTGCAGTGGAGGCAACTAAGAGACTATGAATAAAGAGCTCACGGTAAGAGAGGAGTTTACAAAGGGGTTATTGGCGCATAACCCGCTCTTTGTAGCGCTTTTGGGTATGTGTCCGGCACTGGCCGTGACCACGTCGGTGGAGAACGGCCTGGCCATGGGTGTGGCGGTGATAATGGTAATGATGTTATCGAACATATTAATATCCTCGATAAGGAACCAGATCCCCAAGGAGGTGCGCATCCCCTGTTTTATTATCGTTATAGCGGCCTTTGTGACCATGGTGGAGCTACTTATGAAGGCCTACCTGCCAGCCGAGATAAATGAGTCTCTGGGGATATTTATACCCCTTATAGTGGTTAACTGTGCGATTATGTACCGTGCCGAGGACTTTGCAAGCAAGCAGGGCGTGTTTCGCTCGGCCATAGACGGGGCGGGGATGGGGATAGGCTTTACCATAGCGCTGGTGACGCTTTCGGCCATTCGTGAGGCGGTGGGTATGGGCACAATCTTAGGTATAAAGATATCGGAGAGCTACCAGCCCGCTTCGGTAATGATTATGGCCCCGGGGGCATTTCTGGCGCTCGGACTGCTCTTGGCCTACTTTAACTGGCGGAAACTCCAGAGGGGAGAAAAGATATAAATGGAAGGCGAACTCGGTAAACTTTTTACGATTATCATAAGCGCCATATTTGTGAATAACTATGTGCTTGCGAGATTTCTCGGACTGTGCCCGTTCTTTGGGGTCTCCAAGAATACGGATGCGGCCCTGGGCATGGGTATGGCCGTTACGTTTGTTATGACGCTGGCCTCTGCGGCTACCTGGGTGATTTACAATTATGTGCTGCTGCCCGGTCCGTCAAACATATTTGGCTCGGTATTCCCGGGGGCGGCGGAAGTAGGAATGGTTGACGTACTGAAGACCATAAGTTATATTTTAGTTATAGCGACCTTGGTCCAGCTGGTGGAGACGGCGATGAGGAAGATGGCCCCGGCCCTCTATGACAGCCTGGGGATATACCTTCCGCTCATCACCACCAACTGTGCTATCCTTGGTGTTGCGCTCTTAGGCACCACCAATGCCCCTATGCACCTGTCTATACTGGAGGTTTCGGTTCAGGGTTTTGCAGCGGGCATCGGGTTTACCATGGCGCTTCTGCTTATGTCAGGGATACGTGAAAGGCTTATGCTTCTTGACCTGCCGAAGTCCTTCCAAGGCGTACCTATCGCATTTGTTAGTGCTTCGTTGATGGCCCTGGCCTTTATGGGTTTCTCCGGCATGGTGAGCTGGTAGGGAAAACTGGTGATTGGATTGCTTCGTTGAGGAGGCTCGGTAAATGGATACAGTGATGGTGGCATTCATATCTATGGGTTTCTTGGGTATGCTCTTCGGCTTTGGTCTGGCCATTGCCACTGAGAAATTTTACGTAGAGGTAGACCCTAAACAGATCGAGGTGGAGGATTCCCTGCCGGGGATTAACTGTGGCGCATGCGGCTATCCCGGTTGCGGTAAATATGCGGAGGAGATTGCAAAGGGTGCGGCAGCGGTGAACCTGTGCGTGCCCGGCGGAGAAGGGACCGCAGACGTAATCGGCGGGATAATGGGTGTAAAGGCCGAAAAGAAGGAAAAGCGCGTTGCAGTGCTTATGTGCAGCGCAAAGAATGTAAAAAACAGGTTTAAGTATAGTGGCGTTGAGACATGCCGTGCGGCATTTTTGGCACAGGGCGGACATAAGGGGTGTGAGTACGGATGTCTGGGGCTTGACGACTGTGCGGTAGTCTGCCCCACCGAGGCCATATATCTGGACGCGAACAAGTTGCCGCATGTCATAGAGGAACGTTGCATTGCCTGCGGCAAGTGCGCCGAGATATGCCCGAAGAACCTGTATCAGGTACTGCCCATATCCAAATACGTCCACGTAAGGTGTATGAACCTGGATAAGGGCGGTCCTGCCAAGAAAAAGTGTGACAACCCGTGTATTGCCTGCATGAAGTGTGAAAAGGTGTGTCCTTTTGATGCCATTCACGTCAAGAATAACCTTGCCGTAATTGATTATGACAAGTGTACCTCTTGTGGCGAGTGCGTGAAGGTCTGTCCTACCAAAATAATAGGGAACTACAGGGACGGGCGGCCGGTGGTCCAGGAGTGGGTGGACCAGTTTATAGATATGGCCATTGAGCCGCTGAAACCGAAGAAGGAAGAGAAGAAGACGGCTGAGAAGGCCGCACCGGCTGCTGCAGCGGAAACTGATGCCGCACAGACAGTCGCAACGAAAGGTAAGGCCGCCGCACCCGAGACATCCTCACCTGAGAATGCTGCTTGAGAATATTCCTTTAGGTAGTCCTCAGCGATTGGATACCCACCACGACTTGAAGGGAAGGAAGTGGGAGCGCTTTTACGCCCCTTTGTTGCCGGATGATGGAGAGCTCTGGGTGAATGGGCAAGAGGCGCACCATATGCTCCACGTCAAGAGGTTAAGCCCCGGTGAGAGGTTGTTCCTTTTCGATGGGAGGGGTAGAGAGGCGGTGGGCAGGATTGTTGAAGTCGAGCGAGACAAGGCACGTGTGGCTATAGAGCGTGTTGACGAGGTTAATAGAGAGGCCAGGATTGCCATAACCCTGGCCTTTTCTGTACCCAAAGGCAGGAGGTCCGAGGTACTCGTGCAGAAATGTTGTGAGCTGGGCGTAAGAAGGCTGATACCACTGGAATGTGAGAGGAGTGTGGTAAGGCTTGGGCCCGAGGGTTCGCACAAGATAGAGAAGTGGAGAAGTGTTGCGGTAGAGGCGTCAAAGCAGTGTGGCCGCACTTATCTGACCGAGATTTCCGAGGTTTTTACCCTTTCAGGGCTGATGGATGCAGTAGGTGTTTATCGGCCCAGGTTGCTGGCCTCTACGGACCCGGAGGCGTTGCCTCTCTCTGAGGTAGTACGGGATAATGCGGACCCGGAAGACATCCTCTGCGTCATCGGACCGGAGGGTGGTTTCTCGAAGAAGGAGATAGACAGGGTGGTACAGGCGGGTTGTACCCCGGTAAGTCTTGGTCCCAGGGTGCTGCGTACCGAGACGGCGGCCCTGGCCCTTGTGTCTATGCTCCTTTATGCCTATTCTGCTTGAGGCCGATTGCCTTGTAATCAGGATTCTCAATGAAGATAGAACGCAACAGCATAATCAAGGAGATTGTTGAGGAACACCCGTACACCTATGAGGTGTTCAGGAGACACAGGCTCGTGCTGGCCGGCGGTGTGCGAGGGCCCAATGAGCCGCTTGCCTTCTTCTGCAAGGCCCACAACGTGGACTATGATGCGCTGGTAAAGGAATTGGAAGAGGTAATTGCGCAGGGGCCGCCGGAGGGAGAGGTCGCCCCGCCACCTCTGGCGGAGGATACCATCTATTCCATCTACGCCAAGACGGCCCTGGTGGTGGCTCTTACTGTAGGCTGTACCTTTGGCGCGGCGATACTGGCCTATATTGCGCTGTACAAGGACTACTATGCGACACCTGTCTTCCTGGTGCAGGCCCATGGACACGCACAGCTGTTTGGCTGGGTAGGCCTGTTTATTATGGGGTTTGCCTATTACATAGTGCCCAGGGTCAAGAATACCGATCTGCAGGGCAGGGGTATTACCTACCTGAGCTTCTGGGCAATGTTGACGGGGATAGTGTTGAGGACCGTAGTGCAGGGTGTGCCCGACACGTTCCCTGCAATACTCCTGCCCCTTTCCGGGGTTTTGCAGTTATTTGCGGCGCTTATATTTACATTTGTGTTGCTCAAGACCTTCTGGTCTAGCCATGAGGGTACCGAGATATTTGACAAGTTCTTTGTGGCAGGGCTTGTATGGTTTATAGCCGCAAGCGGTTACAACCTCTACATAGACGGGTACCTCTTCCAACAGTCTGCGGTTGAAATACCTGCAGCCTTCTTCCACAACCTCGTTCACATATTCATCTTTGGTTTTGTATTTATGTTTATATTCGGGGTCAACCTCAGGACGGTGTTCGCCTTTTTGGATGTGAGGAAACCGAATACCGCGGTGATTAATCTCAGCTTCTGGCTCTTGAACGCCGTCACAGCCCTGTATCTTATCGAGTACCTTTCAGCGTGGCTGGTTTATCCCCTTGCGGTCGGTGTCTTTTTGTTCATATACGGTCTAAGGGTCTT
>JAUXLO010000058.1 GCA_030623665.1 Planctomycetota bacterium | reverse complement strand
CCATCCGGTAATCTTTGAGGATAAGATTGTTGGGGGTGCTATCCCCAAGCAGTACATAAAGGCGGTTCGGTCTGCCATTATGGATTCTGCACAGGGTGGCGTCTCGGGCGGTTACCCCCTTATTAATGTAAAAGCCGCTTTAGTAGATGGCTCTCACCATCCCGTAGATTCCTCAGACCTTGCCTTTTATACCGCAGCCTCCCGCGCCCTCACTCAGTGTGTGCAACAGGCCGGTGTAGTGTTGCTTGAGCCCATAATGAGGGTAGAGGTGGCAGTTCCCGAAGCCTACCTGGGCGATGTCCTTGGTGACCTTAACGGACGCAGGGCGGAAATACAGGAGCTGGATGTCAGGAGTGGCGTAAGAATAATCAGGGGCTTGGTACCACTGGCGGAGATGTTTGGTTATAGCACTACCCTCAGGTCTCGCACCGGTGGCCGCGGGAGCTACATCATGGAGCCTCTCGACTACAGGGCCGCGCCTAAGGAAGTCTGCACAAGTATTGCTTAGATGTTGACATAAGAGAAAAAAGCGGTAGTATTAAACGTTTTTCTCCTGGATAGGATATGGTGATAGACCAAAAGATTCGCATACGCATGGAGGCCTACGACCAGAAGGTGTTGGACCAGGCCGCAGCTGAGATAGTGGAGACGGCAAAGATAACAGGCGCCAAGGTCTCTGGGCCTGTACCGCTCCCTACCCGTATTGAAAGGTATACTGTGCTCAGGTCTCCCCACGTAGACAAGAAATCCAGGGAGCAGTTCGAGACCAGGACACACAAACGCCTTATAGACATAATAGAGCCCACGGCCAAGACAGTAGATGCGCTGAATAGGCTCAATATGCCTGCTGGGATAGAGATAAAAATAAAGGTGTAGACGCTATATAGGGAAGGCCCCGTAATGGTTAGTAGTTTACTTGGGAAGAAATTGGGTAAGAGTCAGGTATTCCGTGAGGACGGCACCAGCGTTCCCGTCACCGTCCTTGAGGCGGGGCCATGCGACATCCTCCAGGTGAAGACCCCTGAGAAAGACGGCTATTCGGCCCTTCAACTGGGTTTTGATAATATGAAAGAAAAGAGGGCCACAAAGCCACGCATCGGCCACGCAAAGAAGGCGGGTACTGGCCCGAAGAGGTTTATCCATGAGGTGACTTACAGTGGAGAACCGGCCCTGGAAACCGGTCAGGACTTGAGGGTGGACATCTTTGAAGACGTAAAGAAGGTAGACGTGATTGGTATCAGTAAGGGCAAGGGGTTCCAGGGGCCGATGAAGAGGTGGGGCTTTAGTGGAGCGCCCAAGACCCACGGTCACACCAGACCAAGGACAATAGGGTCTATCGGTTGTAGCGCCTTTCCCTCCAGGGTAGTGAAGGGCAAAAAGATGGCAGGGCGTATGGGCCAGCAGAGGGTGACCGTCCAGAATCTGGAGGTAATAAGCGTGGATAAGGAGCGAAATCTGCTCCTGGTAAAGGGTGCTGTGCCAGGAGCTGACGGCGGGTACGTGGTTATAAGAAAGAGCGTTAAGGAGGGGCGCGGGTCGTGATAGAGCTGGCTGTCTATGATTCTAAAGGCAAGGAGGTAGAGAAGCTGGAACTGGAAGAGGCCAGATTCGGCGGTGAGGTGCGTAAGTCTCTCCTCAAAGAGGCCGTAATCATGTACGAGGCAAACAAGAGGGCCGGTACCGCATCTACCAAGACCAAGGCAGAGGTAAGGGGTACAGGCAAGAAGCCTTGGGCTCAAAAGCACACGGGCAGGGCCAGGGCAGGCACACTACGCTCTCCCCTCTTTCGGAAGGGCGGTGTTGTGTTTGGTCCCAAGCCCAGAGATTACTCATACCAAATGCCCAGAAAGGCCAAGAAGCAGGCGCTTCGTTCCGCCATGTTGGGCAAGCTGATGGACGGGGAGGTAAAGGTGATAGACAAGCTGACGTTTAGTAAACCCAGTACAAAAAAGATGGTTAGTCTGCTGAAGACCCTTGGTATAGAGGGAAGCTGCCTGGTGGTAGCAGAGGACAGCGACCACATAATCTGGAAGTCTGCCAGGAATATCCCCAGCCTAAAGGTCATGAAGGCCTCTCAGTTAAATGCCTATGAGATATTAAAGTATAATAGGCTTCTTGTCACTCGTTCCGAGCTCGGAAATATCGGGTAAGAGACATTGGATATATATAGAATTATAAAGAGACCTCTACATACCGAAAAAAGTGTCTCAGACAAAGAGAAGAGTAATTCATACCACTTTGAGGTGGATAGGAAGGCCAATAAGATACAAGTAAAGCAGGCGGTGGAGAAGCTCTTTAACGTAAAGGTTCGGCAAATAAGGACTTTGAGTAAGCGAAGCAAGCCTAAAAAGACGCGATTTGGACCGGCGAAGATACACACTTGGAAGAAAGCCGTGGTAACCCTTGAAGAGGGGAACACGATAGACCTAGGGTATTAGCGAGCGGATATTTTTATGAGAAAATACAAGCCTACATCTCCGGGTAGACGCTTTGGGAGCGTCTTAGATTTTTCTGAAATAACCTCTAAGCGGCCCGAAAAATCCCTTTTGGAGCCCCTTTCCAAGACAGGCGGCAGGAACAACCGTGGCAAGATGACTGCCCGACATATAGGCGGGGGGGAGAAGAGACACTACAGGAGGATCGACTTTAAAAGGGACAAGAACGATGTCCCTGCAAAGGTGGCCTCCATCGAATATGACCCCAACAGGTCTGCCAGGATAGCGCTCCTCCACTACAGGGATGGGGAAAAGAGGTACATCCTGGCGCCTGAAGGGCTAAAGGTCGGGGACGTCGTCATATCCGGAGAAAAGGTCGAACCAAAGGCAGGGAACGCCATGCCACTCAAGAATATTCCCTTGGGGATGGACATACACAATGTTGAACTTGAGATAGGTCGCGGTGGGCAGCTATCGAGGTCCGCAGGCAGCTTGATCCAACTCGTAGCCAGGGAAGGCGGGTATGCCCATGTAGTCTTACCGTCTGGTGAGATACGCAGGATACATGAGAACTGCAGGGCGACAATAGGGCGGATTGGAAACCTCGACCATATTAACGTGACCTTTGGTAAGGCTGGCAGGAGGCGGCACATGGGCATAAGGCCCCGTGTGCGGGGCGTTGCCATGAACCCTGTGTCCCATCCCATGGGAGGAGGCGAGGGAAGGGCACACGGCGGCCGACCGCCTTGCTCCCCGACCGGCGTACTGGCCAAAGGCGGTAAGACTAGAAACAAAAGGGCCCAAAGCAACAAGTATATAGTCCGCAAAAGGCAGAAATGAGGAATTGTTATAGATGAGCCGTTCGGTAAAAAAAGGACCCTATATAGACGAAAAACTCATGAAGAAGGTAATCAAGCAGAAGGGCTCTAGTCAGAAGGAACCTATAAAGACGTGGGCCAGGGCCTGTACGATTATTCCCGAATTCGTCGGCCATACCTTCCTCGTCCACAATGGCAAGATATTTCACAAGCTCTTTGTTGGAGAGGATATGGTTGGGCACAGGCTGGGTGAGTTCGCTCCTACCCGCATTTTCAGGGGTCATGGTGGGGTGAAGAAGAAAGAGATGAGGGCTCCGGGAAGGTAGCGATGAGAGCCAGGGCCGTTTATAGGTATGCGGATATAACTCCGCGGAAAGCGAGGCTGGTAACGGACCTTATAAAGGGCAAGCCAGTGAACGATGCCTTAGAGATCCTCCGCGTTATTCACAAGAGGGCCGCATACATGATAGACAAGACACTGAGGTCCGCACTGGCCAATGCGGAGGAGACTATGGAGGGGGACCTGGACGCCCTCCTCGTGAGCGAGATAAGGGTGGATGGTGGACCCGTACGCAAGTGGCACTGGGCCAGGCCTAGAGGTATGTGGGCGCCGCTGAAAAAGCGGACCAGTCATATTACGGTGATCCTTTCAGACGAAGGCAAGCGATAGATAGGAGAGACACTATGGGCCAAAAGGTTCATCCGAGAGGATTTAGAATAGGCATAACCGAAGACTGGCGTTCCAACTGGTACGCCAACAAGAAGGAATTTGGTTCACTTCTGGTCGAAGACCAAAAGATCCGCAAGCATATCAAGAAAAATTATCACTTCGCCGCCATACCCGTTGTACAGATAGAGAGGACCAGGGAAGAGGCAAGGGTCACCCTTCATACGGCACGTCCCGGTCTTATTATTGGGCGTAAAGGGGCTGGTATAGACAAGCTGACGGATGAACTGCAGAAGCTGGTAGGGCGTCCGATAACAATAAAGATAAAGGAAGTCAATAAGCCAGAGCTAGATGCTCAGCTCGTTGCTGAGTCAGTGGCCGAACAGTTGGAAAGAAGGGCTGCCTTCCGCAGGACCTTGAGGAAGGCGATGGACGTGACCAAGAACGCGGGTGCAGAGGGGGTTAGGGTGCAGATAGCAGGAAGGCTGGCAGGAGCAGAAATAGCCAGGACGGAGTCTGTCAGCACGGGGAAGATACCGCTCCACACCCTTATGGCCGATATTGATTATGGGTTTCATGAGGCCATTACCACCTATGGGACCATAGGTGTAAAGGTCTGGATATATAAAGGGAAGTTTGCCCCAGGGGAGAGACGTCGCTATGCGGTTGATGCCAAAGAGGGTAAAATTTAGAAAGACCCAGCGCAGGCGCATCAAGGGTAACGCCACAAGGGGCCAGACCGTGGCCTTTGGCGAGTATGGACTTCAGAGCATGGAAGCCGGCTGGGTCACTGCACAACAGCTAGAGGCAGGCAGGGTTGCCGTAAGCCATTTTCTCTCCAGAGAAGGTAAGCTTACCATCAGGGTCTTCCCACAAAAATCCGTTAGTTCAAAGCCGATAGAAACCCGCATGGGAAAGGGTAAGGGAGAGCCCGATTTCTGGGTCGCCGTTGTAAAACCCGGCACCATACTGTATGAGATTGCAGGCGTACCCGAGCCTATGGCAAGACAGGCCTTTAACCGTGTGGCCCATAAGCTTCCAGTAAAGGTCAGGATGATAACTAGGAGAATCTAGTGATGGAGACTGCAGAGATTAGGGCCAAATCACGTGAGGAGGTTCTAGAAGAACTGGAAGGTTGTAAGAGGGAGTTGTTAAACCTCAGGATCCAATGGCAAGCGGGGGAGCTGAAGAACTCTGCACAATACGCCAAGACCAGAAGGGATATAGCAAGGGTGAAGACTGTGCTCAGAGAGATGGAGCTGGGGATCAACAAGAAACTCTATTCCGGAGAAACCGCGCAGCAATGAAAAACGAGGGTCGCAGAAAGCGGGTAATAGGTGTAGTCAGCAGCAGTAAGATGGATAAGACCATTGCCGTAAGAGTGGAAAAGCCGAAAAAACACCCCCGCTATGGCAAATATATCAAGAGTGTTACCGTCTACAAGACCCACGACGAAGAAAACAAGGCAAAGGTGGGCGACAAGGTAGAGATTATGGAGACAAGGCCCCTCAGTAAGACAAAATGTTGGAGACTGGTGCGGATATTGAGGGAGACGGCGTAGGATGATAATGGAATACACAAGGCTGGATGTCGCCGATAACACTGGAGCCAAGAAGGTGATGTGCATAAAGGTACTGGGTGGTTCCACCAAGAAGTATGCCAGAATTGGCGATATTATAGTAGCCTCTGTGAAGAGGGCCATACCCGGCGGCGAGGTGAAGAAGGGAGAGGTTGTAAAGGGTGTGGTAGTGCGGACCAAGTATAACATTGGCAGGGAAGACGGTTCCTATCTGCGATTTGACAAGAATGCCGTTGTGATTATTGACAACGACGGTAATCCCAGGGGCACCAGGATCTTTGGCGCCGTTGCAAGGGAGTTGAGGCAGAAGAATTTTATGAAGATATTATCCTTGGCCCCAGAGGTTGTGTAGGAGAGGGGTTAGAGTATGCACGTCGTGAAAAATGATATAGTAGAAATTATAGCAGGGGATGAGGCCGGAAAGACCGGAAAGATCCTGGCGGTCCTTTCCAAGAAAGACAGGCTATTGGTAGAAGGTGTTAACTATATAAACAAGCACGTCCGGCCTAGCCAGAAGAACCCGCAGGGCGGGAGGGTGCAGAAAGAGGCCCCTATAGCCGCCTCTAGCGTGCTGGTAGTGTGTACTAACAAAAATTGTGCAAAGTATAACAGAGGCGTAAGGACCCGCGTCAAGCAGGAAGAGGGAAAGTCAAAGGTGCGAGTGTGTTACAAATGTGGGCACGCAATTACTGCAGAAACCGAGGTATAAGAAATGGCCAGGTTACTGAAACTCTACAAGGATAAGATTGTTCCGGAGATGGTCAAGAAGTTCGGTTATAAGAACGTCCTGGTGGTGCCCAAGATTTCCAAGATAGTGGTGAACATGGGAGTTGGCAAGGCCCTGGAAAACAAGAAATGCCTCGAAGACGCCCAAAAACAGCTGGGCCTGATTACAGGACAGAAGCCGGTGGTTACCAGGGCCAGAAAGTCTATAGCGGGATTTAAGCTCAGAAAGGGAAACGCTATCGGGTGCAAGGTTACCTTGAGAGGTGTGAGGATGTACGAGTTTTTGGACAGGCTTATTAACGTAACCCTCCCCAGGATAAAGGATTTCAGGGGGCTGTCTTCCAGGGGCTTCGACCAGGCGGGGAATTACACCCTCGGTATACAGGAGCAGTTGGTCTTTCCGGAGATAAACCCCGAAGACGTAGAGTTTGTTCAGGGTATGGATGTAACCATAGTCGTCAGCGGCAAGAATAAAGACAGGTCCAAGGAACTGCTTCGTTCATTGGGCACACCGTTCAGGGAGTAGAGCATGGCCAGAAAGGCCCTAGTAGAAAAAACAAAAAGGGAACCGAAGTATAAGACTCGCAAGTATAACCGCTGTAAACTCTGCGGCAGGCAAAGGGCATATTACCGCAAGTTC
Organism: Planctomycetota bacterium; assembly: GCA_030623665.1. Classification (GTDB taxonomy): domain Bacteria; phylum Planctomycetota; class Brocadiia; order Brocadiales; family Bathyanammoxibiaceae; genus Bathyanammoxibius. The sequence continues at coordinate 2,676 of JAUXLO010000058.1, read as the reverse complement.
CAGATATGCAGGATCTGCTTCAGGAACCTGGCCTCCAGGGGAGAGATACCGGGGGTCAGAAAGGCGAGCTGGTAGGAGAAACACTGTGAGCATGACCGACCCCATTGCAGACATGTTGACGCGTATCAGAAACGCGAACATGAGGGCAAAAGAGAGCGTGGACGTACCCCGCTCAAATACAAAGTGTGAAATTGCGAGGGTCCTCAAGAACGAGGGGTTTATAAAGGACTATAAGGAAATAGAGGCCGGTGCGCAGGGTACTATCAGAATTTACCTCAAGTACGGTCATCAGAAGGAAAGGGTGATACGTCAACTGAAGCGGGAGAGTAAACCAGGGCGAAGATTGTATAAGCAAGTAGACGATTTGAGAAAGGTCCTGGGAGGAGTAGGTATCGCCATTGTGTCCACCTCCAGCGGCATTATGAGTGACAGGGAGTGTCGCAAGGCCAAGGTGGGCGGAGAAATCATATGCACAGTCTGGTAGGAGAGTAAGCCGTTATGTCTCGTATAGGGAGATTGCCTATAGCTGTCCCCCAGGGGGTGGACGTTAGCATATCAGACCAACGTACTGTAAAAGTAAAGGGTCCCAAGGGACAGCTTTCGCAGACCCTCCATCCTGTGGTGGCGGCTGAGTATGATGCCAAGGCCCGGATCATCCAGATAAAGGTCCCTTCTGAGAGTTCGAAGCAAAGGGCCTTTCAGGGCCTCTCAAGGGCGCTGGTAGCCAACGCCGTAGAGGGTGTGACAAAGGGCTTCTCGAAGGATATGGAGATAATAGGACTAGGTTACAACGTGAAGCTGCAGGGGAAAAATCTGGTGCTGACGTTGGGTTATAGCAGGCCGGTACAACTTAAGATTCCCGAAGGGATAACGGTAACGGTCGAGCAGCCCACGAATCCGGCACGGTTTACCGTAACTGGTATTGACAAACAGTTAGTCGGAGAGTTTGCTGCTACGGTACGGAGGCTGAGGCCCGTGGAGCCCTATAAGGGCAAGGGTATAAAGTACAAAGACGAGACGGTACGGAGAAAGGCCGGCAAGGCCTTCGCCGCCCAGCAGTAGGGGAGGTCTTTAACCGGCGTGGATCCGCAGAAGAAAAAGTGGGACAAAAGGCAGAAGAGACACCTCCGGGTGCGACGGAAGGTGTTCGGGACCAAAGACCGGCCCAGACTCTCCGTGTACAGGAGTCTTAAGAATCTGTACTGTCAGTTGATTGATGACAGTGAGGGTAAGACCCTGGCGACAGCCTCCACCCTCTCGCCAGACATTAAGCAAAAGCTTTCCTGGGGGGGAAACAGGGACGCAGCGAAGATAGTAGGGCAAAAGATTGCAGATGAGGCGAAGAGAATCGGCATCAGCAAGGTGGTCTTTGACAGGAGTTGCTATAAGTTCCACGGAAGGGTAAAGGCCTTGGCTGATGCAGCGAGAGAGTCAAACCTGAAATTCTAAAGAGGTCAAGATTTGGCAGAGCCACAGAAGGAAATAGGAGCACTTGAAGAAACGGTAGTTACCATCAACCGCTGCACCGTGGTCACCAAAGGCGGTAAAAACCTGAGCTTTAGCGCCCTGGTAGTGGTTGGCGATAAGCAGGGGAACGTGGGTTTTGGCTTTGGTAAGGCCCGGGAGGTGCCTAGTGCAATATCCAAGGGCACAAAGGATGCCAAAAAGGGCCTGGCGCGCGTTGCGTTGAAGGGTGATACCATCCCATACGAGGTTTGGGGCCGATACGGTGCTACCCGTGTGTTTTTAAAGCCCGCCGCCCCTGGCACGGGGATAAAGGCTGGTGCAGCCGTGCGGGCGGTTGTGGAGCTTGCAGGGATAAGAAACATACTCACGAAGTGTTACGGTTCGAGAAATCCGTTGAACATAGTGAAGGCCACCATGGAAGGTCTAAAGTATTTGAAAGAGCCGCAATATATAGCCCGACTCAGGGGGGTTGACCTGGAATGAACCTGAAGGACGTTAAGGCATATGGCGAACCGAGGCGGCGGAAAAAGCGTCTGGGGTGTGGTCCGGGTTCTGGCCACGGCGGGACGTCCGGAAGGGGCTCAAAGGGCGCCGGGGCCCGTTCAGGGACGGAGACGGGGCTTTATTTTGAAGGGGGGCAGATGCCCATGGTGCGTCGCATCCCAAAGAGGGGTTTTACGAATATCTTTAAGAAGGCCTTTAGCATCGTAAACGTTGGCCAGATTAATTCTCTGGAGGGGAAGGACGTTGTGGACCTCAAGGCCCTTCAGGAGTCCGGGCTTGTACGCAGGGAGTCCGGGGCCGGCGTAAAGGTCTTGGGAGACGGTGAGCTCAAGAGGCCGGTCAAGGTCTTTGCCCACAAGTTCAGTAAGAACGCCGTTAAGAAGATAACCGCCGCAGGCGGTGAGGCAAAGGTTGTAGAGAAGTGATAGATAAATTACAAAACATATATAAGATACCGGAACTGCGGCACAAGCTTCTGGTCACATTGGGCCTTGTTGCCCTGTGCAGGGTAGGGGTCTTCATTCCCATTCCGGGTATCGATACGGAGGTACTGAGGACGTATTTTGTGCAGTTTACGGGTACGGGTGTAGGTCAACTCCTTGGCCTGGTAGACCTCTTTGCCGGGGGCGCCCTTGCATCAGGGGCCGTCTTTGGTCTGGGAGTTATGCCCTACATAAGCGCATCCATTATCTTTCAGCTGCTGGT
>JAUXLO010000161.1 GCA_030623665.1 Planctomycetota bacterium | reverse complement strand
ATCAGACTACAGGCCACGGGCTTGGTAGGGGCGACCCGGTGGGTCGCCCCTACTTAAGGTATTGCCTTAACTCCGGCCTCTATGATAGGATGCTCCCATTATGGAGAGAACGGGGAAGATACAGGTGTACACGGGCGATGGGAAGGGTAAGAGCACGGCGGCCGTGGGCCAGGCCATACGCGCCCTGGGACATAGGCACAGGGTGCTGCTGGTGCAGTTTCTCAAAGGGAGGCCGAGCGGCGAGGTGAAGGTTTTGGAGGGTATGGAGAACGTCACCGTGGAGCGCTTCGGCTCGTCTAAGTTCGTATGCGGCAGCCCTACCCCGGAGGATATAGAGCTGGCAAAGGAGGGTTTCGGGAAGGCCAGGGAGGCGGTGCTCTCAGGCGGGTACGACCTGGTAATCCTTGATGAAATAAATCTGCTTGTCGATTACAAGATGCTGGACGTCGAGGAGGTGATAAAACTTATAAAGGAGAGGCCGAAGGGGATAGAGCTTATTCTGACCGGGCGCAATGCCCATCCCCGGATAGTTGAGGCGGCAGACCTCGTTAGCGAGGTAAGGGCCGTAAAGCATTATTATAAAGAGGGTGTTGAGGCGAGGCCAGGGGTTGAGTACTGACAGGGAGATAGAAAGGGCCGCCTCTATCATAAAGGAATCGAAGGCTATTGTGTCGCTGACTGGGGCAGGTATCAGCACATCGGCCGGAATCCCTGACTTCCGGAGCCCGGAGGAGGGTCTCTGGCAGAAAGACCCCTCCAAGATGATGCTCTTTACGGACGTTGGTTTTGCTGCTGACCCCAAGGGTTTTTACGAATTCGGTAAAGAGCTTCTTCCCAGTTTCCAAGGTGCCAGGCCAACCTTAGCGCACCGTTTCCTCGCACGGCTTGAGCGAGAGGGGTTTGGTCTGGGGTGTGTGATTACCCAGAATATAGACGGACTTCACCAAAGAGCAGGCTCAAAGAACGTAATAGAGATGCACGGCGGGTTGAGCACCGGAAGGTGCACCGGCCGTACGTGCTCAAAGGAATTTACCCTGGAAGACATACTCCAGAAGGTGGAGGAGGAACTTCCGCCTCTATGTCCGCAGTGCAGGGCCGTGATAAGACCCAACATAGTCCTCTTCGGCGAGGCGCTTCCAGAGGAGGCATATCAGAGGGCCCTCGAATCCCTTAAAGACTGTGACCTTCTTCTTGTAATGGGTTCTTCCCTGGTAGTCTACCCCGTGGCGGATATGCCTGAAGTGGCAATGGGGAATGGTGCAAAGCTCATTATAATAAACCTCCAGCCTACGCAGTACAACGGCCGTGCGGACGTCGTCATAAACTCATCCCTGGACGAAGCTGCCCGGAAGCTTGTAAAGGCGTTAGGGACGACCCTGTAGCGGCCCTTATACGGGTATTACGGGGGTGTATGTAATGGCCATGAGGTTTCATATCCTATATAATAGTATTTGTTCGAGGGTCTTTAGTTCCGGTACACTTTATTGGGAGGCTGTAGCCATGGCTGAGGTGAGGATATACACTACTCCTACGTGTCCCTACTGCTTGAAGGTGAAGGAGTATTTTGGGAAGAAAGGGATTAAGTATACGGAGTACAACGTGGCCCAAGACAGGCAAGCCCTGCAAGAGATGACAGAGCTTAGCGGCGGCAGGAGCGTCCCTGTCATAGCGGTAGATGATGAGGTTATGATAGGTTTTAACCAGGAAAGACTTGATAAGATACTGGGGGAAGATAAGGAAGGTCAGGTGTAAACCGGAAGTCATGAACCCTGAGCACGAACTGATGATAATTGGGTGCGGCCCTGCGGCTATAACGGCGGCCATTTATGCCGCCCGTAAGAGGATCGACGTCCAGATGGTGAGTGAAGATATTGGCGGACAGGTTGCCACCACCTTTGGGATTGAGAACTATCCGGGTTTCCGATATATAACGGGTCCTGAGCTTGTAGAGAAGTTGGTGGAACAGATGAACCAGTTGGATATAGAGCAGCAGATTGGAGAAAAGATCACAAAGCTTTCCAGGGTGGACGGCAGTTATGTGGCCGTTACGGGGTCAGGGAAGGAGTTCTCGGCCCAGTCTGCCCTAATCGCAACCGGTGCGTACCCTCGGGAGTTGGGTGTCCCCGGTGAGGAAAAGTATCGCGGCAAAGGGGTCAGCTATTGTGCCACTTGCGATGCGCCCCTCTTTGCAGACGCAACCGTGGCGGTGGTCGGTGGCGGCAATTCTGCCCTTTCTGCTGCGTTTGAGCTGTCAAGGATTGCCAGGAAGGTGTATCTTATCTCCCGCAGGCAATGGAGGGCAGATGAGGCCCCGTTGATAGAGGGCGTGAAGGCGTCTACAAACATTGAACCTATAATAGGTTACGTAGTCGAACAGATAGCGGGCGAGGAGGTAGTCAAGGGGGTTACCGTAAAGCCGCGCGAGGGCAACGGTGGCAGGAGGAGTCTGACGGTGGACGGCATATTTGTCGAAATCGGCCTGCAGCCGAACACGTCTTTCGCCGAAGGGCTTGTAGCGATTAACGATTTTGGCGAGATAATAGTAGACTGCGATACTTTTACAGGTGTTCCGGGTCTCTTTGCTGCCGGTGACGTTACGAACGTTAAGGATAAGCAGATTGTCATTGCCGCTGGTCAGGGTGCTTTGGCGGCAATGGGTGTATTTGAATATTTGCTAAAGAGACGCTAAAAGGACCTGCCGCAAACGTTACCTGCATATAATGTTGTCCCCTTTTGCACCTTTTTCTGTTGTGAAGAAACTTCTTTATGATGAAGATACCTGATACCGTTTCGTCGGAATTAAGAGACATAGTGCTGGGTGAAAAGATGGAAGAGCCAAGGGTGTCATCCATTCTCAAGGGCTATGGATTTGAGAATACCAGGCTTGCCCACAAGAACCTGAAGGCCTTGGCCGGCAACCGGCCACAGGCGGAGCTCTTCCTGGAGATATTGCCTGTCTTTACGGATGCATTGAAGGATTGTCCTGACCCTGACGCGGCCCTGAACAATACAGAAAGATTTGGTGAGGCCTGCTACAGCAGGATGAACCTGTATTCCTATCTGAGACAAAACCCTTCGTCCATTTACATGTTGGTAGGCTTGTTCGGTTCCAGTCAGGCGTTTTCCAATACTCTGATTCGCAACCCGGAGTACTTTTACTGGCTTTCAGGCCTTGATGAGAAAAAGAGGTTCGGGGGCAAGGATGAACTGAGGAAGGAATTATTCTCCGAGTTAAAGGCACTTCGGTCGTTTGATAAAAGGCTTAACACCCTGCGAAGGTTTAAGCGTAGGGAGCTGTTACGAATAGGCTACCTTGATTTGGTGCTTGGTACCCCGCTTGTTTCCGTTACAAGGGCAATCTCAGACCTTGCGGAGGTGGAGTTGCAGGCGGCGCTGCAGATTGCCCATGAGCAGTTGAGACAGAAGTTTCAGATTGAAGAAAAAGACCCCGGGAAGATAGGTTTTACGGTCATTGCGATGGGGAAGCTGGGGGGCGAGGAGCTGAACTACAGCTCCGACATAGACATAATTTTTGTGTACAGCTTAGAGGGACTGGGCCCGAAGGAAGCGGTTGCTGCAGAATATTACCACAGGCTGGCGGAGCTCGTGGTGTCTTCACTAAAGTCAAGTACCAGCGAGGGGTACGTCTTCAGGGTCGATACCCGCCTCAGGCCGGGAGGGCGCTTCGGCCCCTTGGTGAGATCACTCAATGCCTACTGCAATTACTACCAGACATCCGGCAGCGCCTGGGAAAGGCAGGCCCTGATAAAGGCACGGCCTGTGGCGGGCGATCTGCGCCTGGGTAAGGCATTTATGGATAGCGTCACACCCTTTGTGTACCAGAGGTTCCTGAGGATGGCCGAGATAAGTGAGATAAAGAGGTTGAAGAGAAGCATCGAGAGGGCGGCTGAAGAGAAGGGTGAGACACACCTGCAGGTAAAAACGGGGTTCGGCGGCATTAGAGACGTGGAATTTACGGTACAATTCCTGCAGCTATTCCACGGGGGGCAGCACCCGGAGGTCAGGCATTACAACACCCTCCGCTCCCTGGAACTGCTGGAGGAAACAAGGTGCCTT
>JAUXLO010000121.1 GCA_030623665.1 Planctomycetota bacterium | reverse complement strand
TACAAGGCCCCGAGACAGTTTAATTGGGTAGTCGGTGTGGTTCTGCTGGTACTGACGCTGCTCTTGAGTTTTACCGGCTATCTGCTGCCCTGGGACCAGTTGGGATACTGGGCGATAACGGTTGGCACGAATATGGCGGGAGCCAGCCCGTTTATTGGCTATCAGGGGCCGTTCTCCGAGTGGTTTGGTTTTACTATAGATAATGACTTGCGTTTTGCGCTTCTTGGTGGTACGTCCATCCAGGCACCCGCGCTTCTTCGCGCCTACGTGTGGCATTGCATCGCCCTGCCCGGCCTGGCAGGTGGTTTAATAATATTGCATTTCTGGCGCGTGAGGAAGGATGGATTTTCAGGACAACTGTAAGGTCACGGGAGGTAGAAAGGTTATATGGCAAGTGTAGAGGCTCCTTTCAAGGAAGTAGAGGCAAAAAGGGTACCCGGTGGGGATAAGGTGCATACCTGGCCGCATCTTGTGGCCAAGGAGTTCCTTTGCGGCCTGTTGTTCCTTACCATCATCTTATTTTATAGTTATTACGTAGATGCCCCCCTGAGAGAGCTGGCCAACCCCGGTGAACCTGAAAATCCGGCTAAAGCCCCCTGGTACTTTCTGGGTCTCCAGGAGGTACTCGTGTATTTTGACCCCTGGTTTGCCGGTGTTGTCATGCCGGCGTTTATAGTCGTGGGTCTTATGATTATCCCTTACATCGACAATAACCCCAGGGGTTGCGGTTACTATACGTTCTCTGAACGGAAGTTTGCGGTGTCTTTTTTCACCCTTGGTTTTATATATTGGTTTCTCCTTATCTTCATCGGGGTATATTGCAGAGGACCCTTCTGGGCCTGGTTCTGGCCGTGGGAGCAGTGGACCCTGGACTTCCCTACTCCGCCGCCGCTGTGGAGCCCCCACTGGGCCATAGGCCTGCTGTTACTCATCGCATTTTTCGGCGGGGGCATGTACTACCCTGCCCGCAGGTGGAACCGCTGGTACAAAGAGCTTGGCCCCGTAAGGTACAGCATCACCATGTTCTTTATGCTTGTTATGATAGGTACCGTCATAAAGGTCGCATTGAGGTTGGGTTTTAGCATAAAATACGTCCTTGCTACACCGTGGATTAATATTTAGAAGAGAGCACGTGGTTAAATGAAACGTAAACTATTCCTGTTATTCAGTATCCTCTTTTTATGGTCGTCCTATCTCTGGTTGGAAGAAGAGGCTAACCCTGTGTGGATGGAGTACCAGAGGGCATATTATGCTCAGCAGCTGGTGCTGGCCGAGAACGAGCTTAAAGCCGCTACTGATGAGGAGGAGAAAGAGAAATTAGCGGAGAAAATTGCAAAACTTAGGAACCCGAAGTATGAGATTAAACAGGTACTCCTGAAAGGCACGGCTACGTGGGCAAAGGAAAAAAACGGCGACAAGGTTGACAGATGTATGACCTGCCATATAGACGAAAGGGCGCTGATCGCATGGCACCGTATAGTGAAGGATTTCCCGTTCGACGTCTATGGGTGTACGGTATGTCATGATGGAGAAGGAAGGGCGCTCGCGAAAGAGATGGCCCACCGCGGCATGCTCCCTTACAGACGGCAGATGCAAAAGAGGTTGGAGAGCGCGGAAGCGATTTTTGCGCTGTGGCTCGAATTTACCGAACTCTCACCCGAAGAAACCGATCCCAATCTCAACCCGGTATGGGGAAATTTCAGGCATCTGACCGTAACGGGTGAACATGCGATATTTACGGGCAGCAAGAAGTGTTTGAGCTGTCATACCGGGCTTACCGCCCCGCACGTAGAACGCTGGAAGCGCACCAAGTTTACAAGCTTTGAAAGAGTAAAACGTGCCGCCGACTTTGTTGACGGTGATGAGGAGTACAGGAAGAAGTGTTACAAGTGTCACACCACCGGGTATAACCCGAAGACCGGGAAGTACACGGAGACCGGTGTGACCTGCGAGGGATGTCATGGCCCGGGCGAGCTGTACAGCTACTTTATGGACATCGGGAAGGCTCAGGAGGGCCAGAAAATTGCCCGCGTTAACAGCCCTTACAACGTGTGTTTTGACTGTCATATAAGCCGGCGCCACGAGATGAGGCCCGAGTACTACAAAAAACGGGGCAAGTCCGGAGATTGGTGGTTCACCAAATACTCCAAGCTGTTGATGGAGTCGGAGAATATCTCGCCTTCCGAGGCTTGGCTGAAAGAATAAAATAATATGGAGATTAAAGAAGGAAGTTTAAAAGGAGATGTATTTATGAGATTTCTAAGACCTTTAGGAGCGCTGTTGATTTTATCCCTACTCCTTGGGGTGTCTGGGGGAATTCTCGCAGTCGCCGAGGAGCAGCAACAGGAGCAGCAACAGGAGCAACAACAGGAGCAACAACAGGAGCAACAACAGGAGCAACAACAGGAGCAACAACAGGAGTATAAGGCGCCTGAACCCCAGGCCCAGGAGAAGCTCGGGGAACTCTATGATAACGACACCCTCAAGAAGTGGTACGAGGAGTACGTGGGCCTCGAGAAGGGAAGCGGGCCGTGGATGGACTTTTACAAGCCGCCGGCCATGCACATGTACTGGTATCCGACCAGGCACTATGTGAGGCCTGACGGCACGTATTACGACCAGCTCTTGGAGAAATATAAGGCCGACGAGTGCGTCAAGTGCCACGAGGAGGTAAACCCCGGCCTGGTAAACGACTGGAGGGGATCTACCCACGCCAACCCCAAGAAGAACGAATACTTTGCCGAAAAGACAAAGGGTATAGAAAAACGCCTGAACCAGCAGCTGGATGAGGTGGACTGTAGCTGGTGTCACGGGAAGGACCATAAGGAACTCTATATGCCTTCCTCCAAGCACTGCGGCCAGTGCCACGTTAAGGAGGTCAACGAGTGGTTGTCTGAAAAGGAATATGGCAGACCGAACCATCCACAGACTACGGAGGCAAACGTTATAGTACCCTGGTATCCTGAACTCTACAGGATGGGCATCGGCCAGCTGCAGTTCGGCTGTGACTACTGTCACGCCGCCTCGGAGAAATGTGACATCTGTCATACGAGGCATGCCTTCCGCGCGTCCGAGGGCAGAAGGCCCGAGGCCTGTATGAGTTGCCACATGGGCTATGACCACCCGGACGCCGAGTCCTATAGTGAGTCCAAGATGGGCTACATATATGAGATGGAAGGCGATGAGTGGGACTTTGAGAAGCCCCTCGCGGAGGTGATACCCGGCAAGGATTATCGCACCCCGACCTGTCAGTTCTGCCATATGTACTCCATTGACGGCAAATACACTCACAACACCGTATCGAAGGGTATCTGGCGAATGGGCACGGTGCCGCCTAAAGGCATGAAGTTCAAGTCGTCACTCAAGGACTACCCGTACGGCGTAAAACTTCCGCCCCTGGACTATAAGCTGGACATTTACAGTCCAGAGAGCAAGAAGAAGAGGGAGAAGTGGATAGAGGTTTGCACCAACTGCCACAGCCCCCGTTGGGGAAGGTTGTTTCTTGAAAACCTGGACGACGTTATGTTCCAGGTCTGGGGTCTCCAGGACAGGGCGCAGAAGGCGATAGAAGACGTGATTGCCGCCGGCGCGTTTGATCCCGGCCCCGCGGATAGGGACATCTACCCGCTCGGTGACGTGGTTGCTGACGCGCTCGGTCCGGGTCTCCTTGGAGAACCCATCTACAACGCCTTTAAACAGACGGAGGGTAAGCTGCCCGTGCTGGGGCCAATACTCGGCGTCTACGGCGTGTTCTATCCCGGAAAGTACAACCCATCCAAGATAGAGCGGTGGTACACGGATATGTGGTTCGGCGATAAGGCGTTCCTCTATAAAGGAACAGCTCACGTACAGCAGGATATTTCCTGGTGGTACGGGGCTTCCAAGGTCTTTGAGAAACTGTCCTATATCGAGAGTGAATCACGCATGCTTATGAGGGCCAAGGATACGGACCGCCTCCTCAAGGAGAAGGGCAGGTATAAGAGCATACCTTCTCTGGCACTTATCTTTGGAGGTATTATCGGTTTTGTACTCGGAGCCGGCATAATAATGAGGAGGAGAAAGTAACAGCAGTAGAAAGAACCTCCTTTCTGAAGTCTTTGGTCTGAATCAGTGAAAAAGGCCCCGGTTACATCCGTAACCGGGGCCTTTTTATGCCCACATCAGCGGCAACAGTTTGTCATTCCAAACGATACGAAGAATCTACTCGTAGTGTGCGCGCCAAAGGCGCATCTGCCTATGGCACGACCTCAGGCACGATTTTTAAACCTGCCCGTTATCCCTGCATGGAGAATCGGTTAGGTCATAGTCACACCATGGCCTGGCATCACCCCCCTGCTTAAAGTATTGCCTTAACTCTGTCCTGTATGATAGGATGCCCACAATATGGAAAAGATAGGGACAGTACAGGTTTACACGGGTGACGGGAAGGGTAAGACCACGGCCGCCGTTGGCCAGGCCATACGCGCTCTGGGACACGGACACAGGGTGCTGCTGGTCCAGTTCCTCAAGGGGAGGCCGAGCGGTGAGGTGAAGATTTTGGGGGAGATGAAGAACGTCACCGTGGAACGTTTCGGCTCGTCTAAGTTTGTATGTGGCAAGCCCACACCGGAAGACACAGAGCTGGCGAAGAAGGGTTTTGAGAGGGCGAGGGAGGCGGTGCTCTCGGGTGACTACGAGCTGGTCATCCTTGACGAGATAAACCTGCTCATTGATTATAATATGATAGACGTCGGCCAGGTGGTGGATCTCATAAAGAAGAGGCCGAAGGGGGTGGAACTTATTTTAACCGGGCGCAATGCCCATCCCCGGATAGTCGATGCGGCGGACCTGGTAAGCGAGATAAGGGCCGTGAAGCATTATTATAAAGAAGGCGTTGAGGCGAGGCCCGGGGTTGAGTACTGATAGCAACAGGATAGAGAGTGTTGCCTCTATCATAAAGGAGTCCCGCGGCATAGTGTCGCTGACCGGAGCGGGTATCAGCACCTCGGCCGGGATTCCCGACTTCCGAAGCCCCGAAGAAGGACTTTGGGCGAAAGACCCCTCCAAGATGATGCTCTTTACGGACGTGGGTTTTGCCGGCAACCCGAAAGGTTTTTACGAGTTTGGCAGAGAAATCCTTCCCGGCTTCCAAAATGCCAGACCTACCTTGGCACACCGTTTCCTCTCGCGGCTGGAGCAGGAGGATTCTTTTGGGCTAAAGTGCGTTATTACCCAGAACATAGACGGACTCCACCAGAAAGCTGGCTCGAAAAACGTAATAGAGATGCACGGCGGGTTAAGTACCGGGAGATGCACCAGCCGTACGTGCCCAAAGGAGTTCGGCCTGGAAGATATAATCAGGAGGGTGGAGGAGGGAGAACTCCCGCCTCTATGTCCGGAGTGCGGGGCCGTGATAAGGCCCGACATAGTCCTTTTTGGCGAGGAACTTCCCGGGGGGGCATATCAGAGGGCCGTTGAATATCTGAAACACTGTGACCTTCTTCTTGTAATGGGTTCTTCCCTGGTAGTCTACCCCGTGGCGGATATGCCGGAAGTGGCGATGGGGCATGGGGCAAGGCTCATCATAATAAACCTCCAGCCGACGCAGTACGACAGCCGCGCGGACGCCGCCATACGGTTACCCCTCGACGAAGTCGCCGAAAAGCTCATGGAGACGCTGGGGATGGCCGTATAGCGGGTACTGTGGGTGGTGTGAAATGGCCTTGAAGTCCTGCATTGTATATAATAGTATGCATTTGAGGACCCTTAGTTCCAACACACCCTTATTGGGAGGTTGTAGCCATGGCTGAGGTGAAGATATACACTACCCCTACATGCCCTTATTGCTTGAAGGCCAAGGAATACTTTGCCAAGAAAGGGATTAAGTAC
>JAUXLO010000045.1 GCA_030623665.1 Planctomycetota bacterium | reverse complement strand
GGCCCTCCTCGGGGGCGAGTTCGGCCAGTTCCTTCCACAACTCCAGCACGGCGTCAGCGGTGGCTATCCTATCCATCATCTCTTTCCTGTCGGTATACATGTCCTGATGGGCCTTTTCCAGCCGGAGGGATTCGCCCCGGCCCCCGTGGCAGACCGTACAGCCGTAGATGCCGTAAGGGAAATAGTCAAATGTTTTGGGATGCAGTTCTACCAATTTGTCTTCATCTACATGGCAGGTCATACACCTGTCCACCTTCTGCCCGTTTTCCCCGTCCTTCCAGAGTCCGCTGCCTTTAAGGAGTATCTGTTTTACCCCCAGGCGGGGTTTTTTTAGGGCCGCAATGCTCTGTCTCACATTTTCTGCCGTGACAGGGTCCCCCCATTTAGGGTCGGACCACCTCTCCAACTCCAGCTCCAGCCCCTCCACCTGTTGGGCATAAGCGGCCTTCTGATAGCCCTTCCACTGGGGGTAGATCTCCCTGATAACCCAGAGGAAGAGCAGACCCACCAGGATCACTGATAAGACAACAAAAGGTATCCTCCATGCCATTTCACGCTACCTTCATATATTAAACCAGGGGGTTACCAGTACGTATTTGACGTTAAAGGCGATTCTCAGGAATATCTTGATAAGCACAAAGAGCAGGCCGGCGAATAGATTCATGGTAATGAAGTATCGTATAAGGCCCAGCTTGAAGAAGAACTTCTGGAAGAAGACAGCAGGGAGGATGAGCACCAAGGCACCGTAACATACCAGAAAGGCTATACCAGCTGGTAGGGGGAAACTGACCAGCGCCTCCTCTACGGGTTTGGCTACCTCCCTGCTCTCCCACGGCAAGTAAAAGTTCCAGAAGGGGCCCCGGAGATACTGGCCCACTACTATCAAGATAAACCACATAGCAAAGCCCCCGATAAAGCAGGACGCGGCAAACTTTCTATTACGCACGTTATAGCGGCCCACCCCCTTTACAGGGTCAGGGTCTATATAGGGTATAAGGGCCAGGCCGACAAGGATGATAGTAGGCAGTACTACTCCTGCTATCCAGGGGTCAAAATACACCAGCAGTTCCTGCAGGCCCACGAAATACCAGGGGGCCTTGGCCTCGTGGGGGGTCTCGTTAGGATTGGCCAGATGCTCCAGGGGGGCATCCTGTAGCAGGCTCCAGGCCACGACCACTATGGTGGCCGCCAGCAGGGCTATGAGTTCCCTCTTTACCAAGTGGGGCCAGGTGTCTACCTTTTCCTCTTTAGGATAGACATCCCGCTGCCTGAGCAGGACATCCTCTCTCACCACGGTGAGGAGTCTAACCTTTTCTTTGCTCTCTGTCTTTTCAGCCATTTTTAAGACACTATAAGGGCCTGGAGATGCCTCCGGCCTTTCTAATCCTCCAGAAGTGGATGGCCATTAATCCCGCTGCGGCCCCTGGCAGGCCCACACAGTGGGCAAAATAAAAGCGGATGAGGGTGGGCTGGTCTATGGTGGTGCCACCCAACAGGATAAAATGGATATCCTGTTCCGGACCCAGGATGCTAAAAGGGCCTTTAGCGCCCAAGATGGGGGTATTTTCCCCCATGGTAGCTCCTACTGTTACCGCCCAATAAGACAACTGGTCCCAGGGCAGTAGATAGCCCGTAAAACTGAGCAATAAGGTTGTCACAAGCAGACCCACCCCGATGACCCAGTTAAACTCTCTAGGTGGTTTATAAGAGCTGGTCAAAAATACCCTTAGCATGTGCAGGGGCACTAAGAGGACCATCAGGTGGGCTGCCCAGCGGTGGAGGTTCCTCTGAAAAGAGCCGAAGGGTACTATATCGTCCAGGTCCTTCATGCTGGAATAGGCCATATCCACATCGGGCAGATAATAAATCATCAGAAACCCACCGGTTATGGCAGTGACTATAAAAAAGAAGAGACTGAGCCCGCCCAGGCAGAAGGTGTAAGTAAACTTTATACCCTCCTTGCTTACCCGGGGGGGCTGGATATGGAGGACAAAATTTGCCACCACCCGGAAGACCCGGTGGAGGTGACTGTCAGAGACCCCGGTCCTGAATATAGACCTCCACATCTGGACGAAAATATTCATCTATCCCCTCCTAAAAGGAATAGCTATACAGGCAGGAAGTAGTCTTTATCTACTACCGTACCTTTGTCTACGACCAACCGTCCATCGCTGGACAAGGTAATCTCCAGGCGTTCCAGGGGCCTGGGGGCCGGGCCAGCGAAGTTTATCCCATCCTTACTAAAACGGCTGCCATGGCAGGGGCATTTGAAGACCTGCTGGTCTTCATACCATACCGGCTGGCAACCCAGATGGGTACATATGGCCAGGAGGGCATAAAAGCCCTCCTTTCCCCGTATTATCCAGACCTTTCGGCCGGTTACCAGGTTCACCGAGCCCATTGCGTACTGATCAGGCCTTTTGGCCTTAAAGATCTTAGAGGGCTCATAGATGGCCCTGGGGTAGAGGAACCACAACAGGGTTGCCCCTGCAACACTGAGGAAAACAAGGAGCAACCCCCAGCCACTCCACCAGAGCGCAGTCCACATGGCCTTCCGTCTGGGGGGCGTCTTGTCTCCCAGGGGTGTAGCCCCCTCTGCCGTGGTCGTAGGCTTAGACTTAGACTTAAACTTAAACTTGAACATTACAGACAACCTCTCTACAAGATTTCCTCAAACTTCACCATTGAGATGGCATCAACGGGACAGCGATAGCCACACAGCCCGCAGTGGATACAAACCTCCTCATCCTGTGTCAGCCCTATCCAGGGCCCATCACCTCCCCCGCCATCCCAGAGGGAGGATTCCTTCGTCACCGACCCATCCAGATAGACCATAGAGATAGCCCTGGTGGGGCAGACGTCCACACAACCCCCGCAGAGGATACACTGCTGCGACTCCGGCCGTTGCCCTATCACCGGGCTGACATTGCAGTTCAGGCATCGCCAGCCCTGGTCCTGGGCGTCGTATTCTGAGTAAGGTATCTCTGCGGCCTCCCACCCCTTGAGCCTCTCTTTGGGAGGCCGCAGGGCAGGAAGCTGCCTTGCCAAGGAAAGTTTTGGGAAGAAGCTGTCGAACCTCCAGGGAACGGGTATAGCCTCCATGTGCTCCTGTCTGCTCAGCCCCAGGGAGCCGGTGCCCCCCAGATATTCATGGATGAACTGGGCAGCCCGCTGACCCGCGGCTGAGGCGTCTATTACCAGACCTGGGCCTAGGATGTCACCACAGGCAAAGACTCCAGGCTTGGAGGTGGCCAGGGTAATGGGGTCTACCTTCAGCATCTTCCTCTGGTTTAGCTCAAAACCCTGACTGCCTTCCAAAAAGCTCATATCAGGGGCCTGACCCACAGCCAGGAGGATGTTTTCGCATTCTATGATGCGTTCTGTACCTGGGATATAGGTGGGTTTAAAACGGCCCTCAGAGTCATAAACAGAACTTACGCTTATCACTTCCAGACCTTTGACCCTGCCATTCTGATCTACCACCCTCTTGGGACCCCAGGAGGTGTTCATGATGATTCCTTCCTCCTTGGCATCCACAACGTCGCCTATCCAGGCAGGCATCTCCTCCTTGGGGTTGTCGGGTCTACAGCCCTTCATGGCCTCCAGGCATACCAGGTGCACCTCATTGGTGGAGTCTGATCTCGCCGCTGCCCTGGCTACATCTGTAGCCACGCATCCGCCCCCTATTACTACTACCTTCTGACCCAAAGTAACCTTTCGGTCAGCCGATGTGTCCGCCATGTCCATCAAGAAGTCCAACCCCGATAAGACCCCTGACAACTCCACTCCCGGGATGGGGACACCCCTCCCCTTCTGGAGCCCCACCGCTATAAGGACTGCATCAAACTCCTCCCGGAGCTGGTCAATACTGAAGTCCTTTCCGCAGGCCTTATTAAGTTCCAGCTTTATGTCCAGGGAGAGTATGGATTCCACATCCTTCTTCACGGCCTCTCTGTCAAGTCTGAAGGAGGGTAGTGCATTGGCAGGCATACCACCGGGGGTGTTGCTGGCCTCATAGAGCGTTACCTGGTAACCCATGAGGGCCAGGTCATGGGCGGCCGAAAGGCCGGCGGGCCCCGCACCAATTATCGCTATCCGGGCCGGGGAGCAATTGGGTTCGTATGAAGGAGTGCGGTCCTCAGAAGCCGAGACTGGTTGGGAAGACTCCCTCTTCACCATCACCGGCCTCACCTTCTCCATCTTCTGCCTTAGCCACTGATAAACCTCCTCAGCACTCAGGCGGTTGCTTTCTACGGCAAAATCCTTCAGGGCCCTTATGCATACCCCCTCATCCACCTTGCCCCTCTGGCACGCCGATTCACAGGGCGCACCACAGACCTTACCGCAGACGGCAACAAAGGGGTTACTCCTCCTGGCAATCAGATAGGCCTCCTGGTACCTACCTTCAGCAATGGCCATCACATAGCCCCTGGCATTGGTGCCAGCCGGACAGGTGTGGCGACAGGGCACATTCTCAGTAAACCATTCCTTGTCCACAGAGACGGCTATCGGTATATCACTCACCACAGATTGCCGTGCGGCCTCCAGATGCTTGGCCCTCATCAGGGAGAGCTCATCTAGAGATACTGAGAATTCGCGCTCCTTGAAGCTTACTGTTATAGGATTAGCAGACTCTCCGCTCATATCTTTCCTCTATCAGAAAATGAGACTGTTGCTACTCACCATCTTTGAGAAAGTTGGAATACGTTACCTCCTCCGGCCTGAAAAGCGCATAATAATTATATACCCGAGTGTAAGCAGCCCCACGAAGGCCATAGAGAGTATGTTGAAGCACTTCTCTGTAAAGGCCTTTACCCTCTCACCAAATAAATATATTAAGGCGCCTTCTGCCATGAATCTTGTTTCTCATAGGAGGGGGGGTAGACGTTGAAAGACCACAGGGGTCACGGCCATACCGCTGGCAAGGCCAGACTGCTGAAGGAAGCTTCGCCTACTATCCCTCATTATCATTCCTGCCATTTTAAGTTGAGCTTTTTGTTACAATCTTACCGGCCATACTGTGTGGCAAGCTCGATTATATGTGCCACCAGCCTCGTCTCCTCAGAGGCGACATGTGCTCTCTGCCTCCGGGTGGACCGGCACCGACGCAGTGCCTTACATGCCCGCCGCTCCGACACCTTAAAGCGGATCCATACACGCTTTACTACGGTCGTGCGCCGTCTTGATGGGCCTCAAACTCTACAGAAGAGGCCTCCTTAAGAATCTCCTTGTCCAGAGACAGGTCCGCTACCATACGTTTAAGACGGGCGTTTTCACGCTCAAGCTGCCTCAGACGCTCGCCCTGGTCCACCTTCATGCCACCGTATTCCCTGCGCCAGCGGTAATACGTCTGTTCTGTAACTCCCAGCTTGCGTGCAACATGTCCAATCGTCATTCCCTGGGATAGGTACACCTTTGCCTCTTGCAGCCTGTGGATTATCTGCTCTACTGTATATCTCCTACCACTCATAACTCCCTTCTCCCTCCGGTCCAATTTAACGCTAAATACCAATATTAAAACTGGACCGGTTTAAAGGAGCAGATTACTGCCATACCCCAGGCAATGCCGCGGACTGCTGAAGGAAGCTTCGCCTACTATCCCTCATTATCATTCCTGCCATTTTAAGCTGAGGTTCTTGTTACGATCTTAAAGTCAGTATTAAAGAATTGGCCGGCGCTTTGTGTATATCTTCCTACTAGAAAATAAGACTGTAACCATTCACTAACTTTGAGAAAGTTAGAATACGTTAGGTTATAGGAGGAGGTAGACGTTGAAAGATCTGCGGTTACTGCCACACCGCTGGCACTAACGGACTGCTGAAGGTAGTTTCGCCTACTATCCCTCATTATCATTCCTGCCATTTTAAGGTGGGGTTTTTATTACGATAACACGTGAAACAGTCTAGCTTTACGACAGTTTTTTACAGTCATGCGCCAAATGTCGTATGTTCCAACATACGATAGCTTAGTGAGACTGTGTTTCAATTGTGTCATCAGCAAAACTATACCACACTAAATGGCATTTGCAAGAACTTTTTAAGAAAATCTAATGTTAGTGTAGACTTGCTTACTAACTTAAGGAGGGTTATAATAGTAGTCCTCTTTGTTAGCAATGTATCTCCTCATAACTTATCCTAATCGAAGAATCACATAGTACGGTACAGGATAGCGGGCCCATACGTTCATAAATGTTAGTGTCTCCGCGTTCCCGTTTTTGATGTACTTTTTGCCGTCCTCTACAAGAAGTTCACTACAAGTTACTAGTTACCCAACTCTTTTTGACAAAAACTTTTTTTGTGGTAAACTTTGTATTTGTTCTGAATGGTCTATTGCTTATGGCCTTTAGTAGACTCACCAACAAGTGTGAGGTGCGCCAATGCATGATCAGACACGGGCGAGTAGAGTTTTAATCCTTTCCACAATAACAGCAATTATCCTATTTGGCCTACAGGATGCCCGGGCACAGGATGTCCAAACACGGGCTGCACAGAAGTCTTTCAACACCGGAGGAACCCCACTCAAGCAGCGAAGGTATGAGAATGCACTTATCTACTTTAACAAGGTACTGGGAATTGAACCAGGGTTTGCCACAGCATGGAACGAAAAGGGCGTGGCCTTTTTCAACCTGGGCAGGCATCGGGAGGCTATTGAATGCTTTGACAAGGCATTGGAGATAGACCCGAAAAGCGTCGATGCATGGTTTTACAAGGGTACAACCCTGGGTTACCTGGGCAGGCATCGGGAGGCTCTTGGATGCTTTGACAAGGTGCTGGAACTTGATCCAAAGTACGCCTGGGCATGGTACAATAAGGTCTTTGCGCTGGACAAATTGTTGGGTGGGTCTCCAGAGGCCATTGAGTCTTTTGATAAGGCACCGGATATCAACCCAGAGTACGCCGAGGTATGGCACAATAAAGGTTTTGCTCTGGGCCTGTTGGGCAGGTATCAGGAGGCCATTGAGTGTTTTGACAAGGTGCTGGATATTAACCCGAATGATGCCGGGGCATGGCTCAACAAGGGAGCGGCCATGTTAGCGCTGGGTAAGTATCGCGAGGCCCTTAAATACTGCGACAGGGTACTGGAGATAGACCCAATGCTCGCCGAGGCATGGTATAATAAAGGTCTCGCCTTTGACAACTTGGACTGGTATCAGAAGGCCGTTGAATGTTACAACAAGGCACTGGAGATAAACCCAGAGTACGCCGAGGCATGGTACAACAAGGGAGCGGCCCTGTTCGCGCTGGGGTACGACAACGCAACGGCCATGTTAGTGTGGGGCATGTATCAGGAGGCCTTTGAGTGCTGCGACAAGGCACTGGAGATAGACCCAAAGCTTGCTGAGGCATGGCTCAACAAGCGCTTTACCCCCTTCGAGCTGGGCAGCTATCAAGAGGGCATTGAACACTACGACAAGGGGCTTAAGATTAACTCAAGGTACGCCGAGGCATGGTACATCAAGGGCGTAGGTTTGGGTAACCTGGGCAGGTATCAGGATGCCATTGGCAGCTTCGACGAGGCACCGGAGATAAACCCAGAGGACGCTGGGGCATGGTATAAAAAGGGTGTGGCCTTTTTCAACCTGGGCAGGCATCAGGAAGCTGTTGAATGCTATGACAAAGTACTGGAGATTGACCCAAAGGACACCGATACGTGGAGCAATAAGGGCTGGATCCTGGGCAAGATGGGTAGACCACCTGAAGAAGAATTTGCCTGCTACGAAAAGGCATTAGAGATAGACCCAAAGCATGTACCGTCATGGAGCAAAAACGGCGTACCCCTCTCAGAATTGCCTAGATATATAGAGGTAGAAAAGGCTGTGTTAAGCGCGAAGAGATAGAGAATCTTTTTAGACGGTACCGAAGTGACTAGCAGAGAGATAAACACAAAGCTTCAGCCCTTCAAGCAAGGAGACCACAGATTATGAAGTTGTCGAGAGTTGCTCTATATTTGATGGCATTTTACTTCGGTCTGACGACACTGTTAGGCGTCAGCGCAGGTGGAGAAGGCATAAAGTCCACAGATGAGCCTGCGAGGGAGATAGAGCGTATCTATGAACGTTTTGCCGATATAAGCGCTACGATGCTTCTCTCTGTCCGTAACGTCATTGCAAAGAACCAGGAACTCATAAACCGGGACCCCGAAACGGGGAACTACTATTTCAAGGGTTTTGTGCCGGCGATTGTTGGGAGCCATGTTGCCAACGATTTTAGCCTCAGGACAGGCTACAAGTTGAAGCAGACGGCCCTAAAGGTTAGAAATCCCAAAAATGAGCCTGACGAGTGGGAAGAAAAGGCGCTCGGGATACTTGAAAAGGATAAAACGAAAAAGAGCTTTGGAGAAGTGACCAAGGTGGGGAATAAGGACGTTTATCGCTACATGAAACCTCTGTATATGGAGAAGGAATGCCTGATGTGTCATTCCGTTCCTGAGGCCATGCCCCCAGAGATCAGGGCATACATCGAGAAGTATTATACCACTGATGAGGCACTGGGGTACAAGGAGGGTGACCTGCGTGGGGGTATAAGTATTACAATCCCAATAACAGAGTGGTCTATTCCCTGAAGCTCATACCAATAGTAACAGGACTCGGATTGAGCATCGTTTATAACCTGATTACGCAGGCGGGGGGCAAGATGGAGGTAACAAGCACCATCGGAAAGGGCGCCACGTTCAAGAGAACTCTCCCCCTCAAAACAGAATCTGATATTTCTATAGCATAACACAGATAGAGGTAACGCAACCGGTTATGAGGCCAAAAGACCACACAATAATGATAGTAGATGATGATGAAAAGGTTTTGGATTCATTGAAGAGGACCTTTACAAGGCTTGGTTATAATGTGCTTGTGGCGAAAAGTGGTGAGGAAGGGCTGGATATCCTGCGCAGTGAGAATGTAGGGCTGATAATCTCGGACATTAGGATGCCGATGATGTCAGGTGTTAGATTCTTGGAGAAGACCAGGGAGGTTGCGCCAGATGCCGTAAGGATAGCAATAACTGCCTATGCAGACATCCAAGCTGCGGCCGATGCAATAAACAATGTAGACGTATCTAAATTTATACTTAAGCCGTGGGATAGGTACCATCTTGAGAAGGTAGTGCGCCAGGGCTTGAAACACTATGATACCGTCCGTGAAAATAAACGCTTGTACATGCTCTCACTGGAGCAAAATGAGGAACTTGCTAAAAAGGCCGTTGCCGCTGACAAGACGGCGGCCAGCATGAAAAAGAAGATAGCCGAACTTGAGAATAAGCTGGACAAACTCTCCACAAAATATCCAGATGCCAGGGCAAAGGAGAGAAAATAAATATTTGTCTTCCAAACCATACTAATAGGAATAGGACGCAAGACAAACAGGTCCGGATTCCCAACTCGACAAACATAGATATATAAAGATATTTCAGAGAGATGCCTGATGCAATAGTGCAAGGGCCCCTTCCCGACTTTGCAGGCCGTAGTAGATTATTATTAGAGTGCAATACTGTAACACCCTTCAGATTGAGAAAAAAATGCGCTAGAAAACCTATGGGCTCTACACACCTGCGGCTTAGATATATGCCGATTATACCCGTTACGGCGGGTCTGATCCTGCCCTATCTTGCTACCTACCTGGACGCCTTCCTGCCAGTGCCCTCTTTTGAAGCCATGCGATGGGCGGGGGTTCCGGTGTTTCTTGGGGGGTTCATACTCGCCTCAAGCAGCGTACGGCTTATCTACACACAGGACCAGTGGGATGAAGGACCTACCCCAACGGGTGTACCACGACATCTTGTAGTATCGGGACCTTATCGTTACGTCAGAAACCCCATGCTGCTGGGGATGCTCCTGATAATCTGCGGAGAAGCGATTTATTTCCGATCGACTGGAATCTTGTCCTATCTGGCGGCATTCTTTGTCTTCGTCAATCTTGTCATGGTCCCCAGTGAGGAACGAAAACTGGAAGAACGCTTCGGTGATTCTTACCTGCAATATAAGTCGAAGATACGCCGCTGGCTCCCTACTACGTCACCATATAAGAACAGCAGATAAGCGGACTTAGAGAGGTTGATTTTTCCACAGCAGATTCCAGCTTTTTAGAAACCTCTTGACATCCATATATAAACATGATAGTTCTGCCCAATATTTAGGTGTGAATAAGGGCATTTCTTCTTTGACTACTGCCAGCTACTGTGTTTGCTCTCACATCGTATCCTCTATCTAACTAAGCGGCAAAATCACTTGAGCCGTTTACTGGGGGAGGTCTTGTGGGAAAGGGTTATTTATCACTCATTTTTTACGTCTTAGTCGCGGCTGACCTCAATCCGTCCACGGCAGAACCCCAAGAACTCCCCGGTCACGAGGCCGTTATAAAGGGTCTGAAGGCCTTTAACGCCGGGGAATATGAAGAGGCCTTCGATGAGTTTCAGAGGGCTGAAGCCGCCCT
>JAUXLO010000113.1 GCA_030623665.1 Planctomycetota bacterium | reverse complement strand
CGGAAATAAAACCGCATGTAAGCCTTTTTAACGTAACCGAAGGCCTCTTTCTCCGTCAGGTCGGTGCCTACCAGGGGCAGTTCCTTCTCACAAGACTGGTCCAGGGTAAAATTCCGCCAATAGTCCTCTCCGTACTCCTTCATGTACATGTCGTATATCTCTGTATTAGGGAACAGGGTCATCTTAGTGACCTGTACGTAGTCCAGAGGCAATTCACACATAAAGTCGATGGTTCTTTCTATTGTCTCCGGGGTGTCTCCCGGGGAGCCTATAATAAAAAAGCCGAGCGCTTTCATGCCGTACTCTTTTGTCCATCTGACCACGTTTCTTATATGGTCGAGACTCGTGTCCTTCCGCAGGGATTTAAGTATTTTCGGGTCACCGGACTCTATACCGTACATCAGTGTTGTGCAGCCGGCCCTGCTCATGACTTCGAGCAGTTCCTTGTTTACGCAGTCGGCACGCGTCCTCACCGTCCAGTCCAGGTCCAGCTTTCTGCGTATTATTTCATTGCATATCTCATGTACCCTCTTCTTGTCAACGGTGAAGGAGGAGTCGTACATGTCTATGCTCCTTATCCCAAGGTCCCTGTAGCAGCTTTCTATCTCATCTACAAAGTTCTTGGCACTGCGCATGCGGAATTTCTTGGTCTTAAGGTCACAGAAGGTGCAGCGGAAGGGACAGCCGCGTGCCGACAGCATTACGGTGAAATTCCTCCTCTTCGCAAGGACGTTGTAGTATTTCTCATTCTTGAAGAGATGCCGGGCGGGAAATGGCGTTGTATCTATATCCGGTACCGCTTCTCGAAGAGGAGTAAGGACTACGCCGCCATTCTTCCTGTAGGCAATCCCTTTTATCTTGCTGAGGTCGTCTCCCGATTCCAGGGCGTTGAGCAGTTCGGGTACCGAACCGTCCGCCTCACCCGTTATGGCATAGTCTATCTCGGTGTGCGCCATGGTCTCATTGGGATACAATGAAAGATGCCAGCCACCGACCAGAATCGGAATGTTCACTACCTCCCTGATTTTTTTAATCCAGTCCAGGTTTTGATAAAAACCATAAGTAGTTATGGTAAATCCGAGTACATCTGGAGACAGTTCTTTTATCTTGGTGATAACGTCCTGTAAAGTCATCTGCTCGGCCACTGCATCAAGTATTATGGCCTCATGCCCTGCTTTTTCGGCAATGGCCGCCACATAAGCCAGACTCAGGGGCGGCATAATACCTACTTCGTCGTCCTGGGCCTTCAGTGAGGACCAGTTCTTCGTTAATCTGGCAGGCGGAAAAATAAGTGCTAGCTTCATGTTGAGTTAAGATTTCTCCATGACAGCAAAGCCGAAATTACCATCTTCATAATAATTCAAGAAGGTTAGAATCACTAGTGATTATCTTCTCTTTGACCGTTTCCCTTTGTAACTGAGGTATTTCTTTTGGTAAATGGTTGGGCACGCGGTTAGTCATATTTGTCCTTAAAGATAGATACCCCCGCCATAAACTTACGGTAGAATTCCTTAGGCGACCTTATCTGCAGGAGGCTCCTTACCATGTATTTCGGCCTAAAGTAGAAGGACTTGTAGGCATGCTCTAAGAGGCCTCTCAGCTCCTCCTCCGCCAATACCTTGTCCCAGACCTTGAAAGCAAGATCTTCTGTCGGGTTCTTGGCGTATTCTCTGAGATAGTCACTGGAGAACACACCTTCTTGCAAGGCCATGGTGTAGAATGGTGAGTTGGGATAAGGGGTCAGGATGCTGAATTGAGCGAACTCCGGGTCGAGCTTTATGGCCAGTCTGATGGTCTCCATTATCTCTTCCCTGGTCTCCTCTGGCGCTCCGATAAGGAAGTTGGCCGCCATGGGTATACCCACCTCTTTGGTCAACTGGAAACACTCTATGGCGTTCTCAATCTTTATGCCCCTCTTCAGTATCCCGTTGTTGATTCTATCGGTGCCGGCCTCTATACCGTAGACAATTCTGTTGCAGCCCGCCTCTTTCAGCTTCTCCAGCTGCCTCCTGTCCACCTGGGGGATGCGCGACCTGATAGTCCAACTGATATCTAGATTCCTTTCCAATATCTCGTCGCAGATCTGAATGACCCGTTTCTTGTCGATATTAAAGGTATCGTCCCACATGTTTATGTGGGAGATTCCCAGTTTTGCTACGTCTTCCATTTCGTCTACCACGTCCTTTGGGGATCTCTTCCGGTAGGCAGTACTCATTTTTGCACAATATATACACTGAGCAGGGCATCCCCTGGTGGTCATCATAGAGGTAGACGTGACAGCCGTATCTACAGAATAATAATACTTGTTGTTGTCTATCAGGTTCCTGGCAGGAAACGGGATGCTGTTCAGGTCTTTTTCTGATCCCCGCGGTTTATTTTTGACAATCGACCCGTTTCTTTTGAAGAATATGCCTTCCACGTTATCCAGAGGTCTTGTCTTATCCAGGCACGCTACAAGCTCCGTAAAGCTCCTCTCTCCCTCACCAATGACGACGGAATCTACATAGGGTATGCCCAGGGTCTCCACCGGGTAAGCATCGAGATGTGGTCCCCCAAGGCATACATGGACGTCCGGATTTGCCTCCTTTGCCAACCTGGCCACCTGCACGGCGTCATAAATCAAGGAGATTGATGAATATATGCCCACTACGTCGGGCGAAAAATCCTCCAGCCTCTTTTTTATCTCTTCGTAGGACAGGTCATCTATTTGACACTCCAGGATGTGTACGTCATGGGACGTATGTTCTTGTAAAAAGCCTGCAAGGTACATGAGTCCCAACGGGGGGACTTTGCTTATTTCCCCCTTGTCCATGATGTTGGGCAGGCCGGTATGCCCCTTATGCAATTTGGGTGGGAATACCAGGGCTATATTCATCGGCAGCCTGCCTCCTTGGCCATCTGCGCGACCTTTGTGGCTTTTTTTACAGTGACGGCCACGGCGGTTAAGCCTGACACGTCTGGCTTGAGAGCTGGTATTCTCTGCAGAGCTTCTTCATGACTTAAGTTCATGGCAATACTGTCAATCAGGCTTGTCTTGTATCCCAAGTCCCTGGTTACCGTGACCAAGTGTAATAAACGCCAGGGAGGTACGGTGGTGTCGGAGCTCTCGACATGACGCATATTACTGTGTGGTTCTGCACGATTCTTGGGCGGGTTGACAAAACAGGTCTTCATTTTTCATACAGTTTGACGCTCTAGCAGGAGGAAGGACTTTCTGCAAAATTTTTCTGATTATACCAAACGTCCCCATCTCCGTCCATAAAGAACTTAAACCAGAGTTCAAGGATGAGTATGGCCATAAGCCTCTTGTTGTCCAGGAGTTCAAGGGTTTCTGTGGGATAAAGAAGCGTGTTTATATATTCCCAGTTAAATATGCCCCTGTTTTTTATCGTTGTGGGGTTTAACACGTCACGGATGAAGTCGCAAAATTTACTGTCGAAGCACTTCTCCGTTGGGATGTAAAAAGATTTCTTTTTTGCCCAGGCGGTCTTTTTGGGCAAAAGCCTTTCGGCAGCCTTCCTCAGCAAATATTTAGTGGTTCGCCTGTGTAGCTTGAATCCGACGGGTGCTTGTGCACAAAACTCAACTAATCGGTGATCCAGAAAAGGCACCCTGCCTTCCAGAGAGTGGGCCATAGTAAGGCGGTCCTGCTTAAATAGGGTATAGTTGGGCAGCCAGCGGTTTCTGTCCAGTTCTATGACCCTGTCCAGGATGTTTGGGCTGAGGTCTTTACTGCCGAGGTAGAGGTCGAGCTCCTCCTCTAGTGTTCCATCACCAGCGATATTATCAAGAAAGTCCCGGGTAAACAGCTTCTCTTTCTCTTGGTCAGAGAAAAGACCTGCCAGGTCCAGATAGGCCCGGCTGGCACTCTTAAGGTGTGAGAGGTAATTCAGGAGCTTAGTCTTGCCCTTTACCCCGAGCCGTGCGGGATAGGGGAAAAACCTCTCTAATACGCTTGGAGGAAGAAATCTTAATAGGGCAAGGTTTGCGTCCTGCAGGTATCCTGGAATGGCATTGTTATATTTGTCGCCGAAATGCATGGTGAGTTGGTGAACGTATCCGCCCAGCACTTCGTCCGCCCCCTCTCCGGTAAGCACCACCTTGACCTTCCGGGCGGTGGCCTGCGCCAGGAGGTAGGTTGGGATTATAATGGCGTCACCAAGCGGCTCGTCCATATGCCGGACTATCTTGGGTAGCAGCGTATAATCTTGTTTTCCTGTTACAAGCTCCTCGTGGTCGCATCCAAGGTAATCAGCAATAACCTTGGCCTCGTCCAGTTCGTCAATGTCGGTGCCAAAGCCTATGGAGAAGGTCTTTACAGGCCCGCTGGAGTATCGGGTCATAAGGGCGACAATGACACTGGAATCGACACCACCTGACAGGAGTGCGCCCAGCGGGACTTCACTCATCATCCTTCTTTTGACTGAATCCTCAAGAAGAGAGCAGAACCCCTCCTCCAACTCCTTATGTGAACGCATCTTGGGTTGATAGCTTAGCCCCCAGTAGGATGAAATATTGAAGCCACTCTTCTCATAAATCAGGATGGAGGCTGGCGGGACCTTACGTACCCCTTGGAACAGCGTGTCGTTGCCGGGCACGTAGCGCAGCGTGAGATAATCCCCCAGGGCCAGATGATTGAACTGTTTCTCTATCCGGCCGGTGACAAGCAGGGCCTTTATCTCCGAAGCAAAGAGAAAAAGACCCCCGCTTGAATAGTAGTAAAGCGGGCGGATACCTAGGCGGTCTCTTGCAAGGAGCAGTCTTTGCCTGGGGACATCCCAAAGGGCTATGGCAAATTCACCATTTAGATGCCTGACGAAGTCCTCACCCTCTTCCTCGTAGAGGTGTATGATTACCTCCGTGTCGGATTTGGTATAAAATTGATGACCCTTTTTAATGAGGTCTTCCCGCAGGTCCAGGTAATTGTATATCTCTCCGTTAAAGACAATCCAGAGGGTATTATCTTCGTTGTGGATAGGCTGGTGGCCCGTGGCAAGGTCTATTATGCTCAGGCGGGTGTGGCCCAGGGCTATGCCGGGCTGAACATAAGTCCCGTTATCATCAGGCCCCCGGTGAACCAGGGTGGATTGCATGCTGCCAAGGAGGTCCTTCTCTCCCGGATGACCCACAAACCCGCAGATGCCGCACATACAGTCAACTTCTCCGATTAAATTAAAAGCAGTGAAATTATGGAGTTAGGCCATAAACGCCTTATGCCTTTAAGTCGTTCATTTATATCGTGATATAACTTCTTTGTCAAGGCGAAACGCCCTGGCGGGAAGACTGTTCATAGTGGGCCGCCGTGGCAGTGGACCTGAAGAGAAATTCTTTAGTTCCCGGGTGGGCAGAAAGTGGGCAGAACGTCTCCAGAATCACACAAATTCGGCTTCCAACAACGTTGTTTCGCGGTATAATCTGCAGTTCAACACACGGGCAAGTCCTCTATATCTATAATGCACACACAGATAAAATGGCCATCTATATAGTCCCGGGACTGAGACTTAACCTGACCGCCTCCGACACCGCCCACGAAGAGGGTATCTGCAACTTTGACGCCCGGCGGGAGATGGAGGTAGAAAGGCAGTCGGGCGGCCCTCCCGGCATGTTCACCATCTTTGCCCTCTATGAGATTCTAATGAATAAAAAAAAACAGGGCCGACTGGGAGGCATCCGGATAACCTGTACCGAGGAGGTAAAGAGGGCATCGTCCACAGACAGCCCCACACGCCTTTTTCATGCCGAGACCACCTGTGAAGAGAAGGACGAGGACGTGCTCCTCCTGAACCATAACTGCGCCACCCTGACGTGGGGCAATTATCCGTACTACGCCTTGTTTTTCGGTGCGGAGGTCAGGAGGGTCGCAGGTATGCTAAGAAAAGACATCCTTGCGCGGGACGACCTCATCGAGCGCACAAAGGCGGAGTTGAGAGGGGAAAACTGCCGGTACGAAGAGAAGATCAAGATAGTCGGCCACAGCATGGGACACTGGGTGGTATGGCAGGCCTTGCAAGACATAAACCTTCACAACCTGGGTCCGGTGGTCACCGGTGCAGCCCCGGAGAAACCCGTATGGTTACCCTGGTTCCAGACGTTCGGCGCCTCCGTAGGGCAGGTCACAACCTGCGGCAGGTTTAAAGAAGAGACCGAT
>JAUXLO010000095.1 GCA_030623665.1 Planctomycetota bacterium | reverse complement strand
CTGAAGACGCAAAGTTTCAATATGATAGGCCTGCCGGAGGAGACAATGGAAACCATTTTCGATACTATCAAAATCAATAAAACCCTCCAGCCCGACAGAATATTGTGCACGATTTATATGCCTTTTAAGGGGACGGAGCTGGGCAAAAGGTGCATAGAGGAAGGTCTCGTATCACATCCTGTGGAAAACTCAAGTGGGTATTACACGGAAGTTACCATAAAGAATTATTACCTAAGACCGAGAACCCTGATAGGATACCAGGGGTTTTTTGACTGGTACGTACGTCTGCCTGAGAAGTACTATTGGGCCATTGATATACTGAGGTTTATTTATCAGACCATACTGCCTACCACTCAGGAGGTACCTGGACCCATACGGTATTTCAGAGAGCAGATTATCGAATTTGTATATGGTTTGAAAGGATACCTTCCAAGTCATAGGTATGTTATAAAGAACAGGTAGTGTGTGTGGTTTTTTTATTCTCGCGAGGGGCTGAAAGGGGCTGAGCATTGCGTGTCGGTAAACGAGGTTCTCACCGTTCGCCAGAGGTAAACAACAGGAGCTCTGATGCAAGGGAGGACCTCAGGAAAGGTTACCAGGATGAAGCAGTCGCAAGGACCTATGAGGAAGAGAGGGACTTCCGGGAGGGAGACGTTTCGCTGCACTATGAGACCGAGGTGCTGGCGCTCTCGGAGGCACTCGGAGACGTAAGGGCTCCCGTTCTGGAAGTAGCGGTGGGCACAGGGAGGCTGTGCCGGAGGCTCATGGGGTTTGGCACAAGATACGTTGGCATAGATGTCTCCGCGCAGATGCTCAAGGAGGCCGAGAAGAACCTGGAGTATGGCACCGACCATCCCCGGCTTATAAGGGGCGATGCCTTTCAGTTACCCTTCAGGGATGGCTACTTTGGGGCTGCCATAGGTTTCCGTTTTATAAAGCACCTCGACACCGGTGGCCGGAGGCTCATGTATAAAGAGCTTAAACGAGTGCTCGCTGATGAGGGGCTTCTCGTATTTGACTTCTACGGGTGGAGGAGGAGGGCGTCTAAGAAGAAAGAGGGTGACAGGCTCACCGTGGGCGCCTTAAGGTCGGAACTGGAGGAAAATGGCCTCAAGCTGATAAAGGTATATGGGACCAGACACGTCATCTGTGACGTCATATCCGTCCCCTTCAGATGGCTCAAGATACGCCCTGCGGTACAGGCAGCGGGCTGGATCGGGGTAAAGATACTTAGTCCGCTGGATGAACTCCTTGACAGGTCTAGGGGCGGGATTGCAGTATGCAAGAAGTCGTAGGGGTAAGTTGCAACGTGCACCTACGCCGATTTCACCCAGTCCCTTATGTTGGCGCAGACATACCGTATATCTTTTCCCGCAAGTTCAGGATAAATAGGCAGGCTAAGACACTCCCTTGCACACGTTTCTGAGGCAGGAAAATCACCCTTTTTATACCCCATGTGCCGGTACGCGCCCTGGAATGGTATAGGCAGGGGATAATAAATGCCGGTCTCAATGCCTCTTTCCTCAAGATACCTCTTTAATCCCTCCCTATCCTTGGCCCTGACCACGTACTGGTGATATACCCCTTTTGTGCCCTCTACAGTCCCGGGGGTCTTTAGCGGTGTGTCCTTCAGTTCCTCATCGTACAGTGCGGCCCTGCTGCGCCGGGCCTCTATCCACTCATTTAACCTCTTGAGCTTTACACCCAGTACTGCACCCTGGAAGGCGGTCATCCGGTAGTTGTACCCGACAAACGGGTGGTGGTATTGTGCATCCTTTTGTCCGTGATTCCTCAGCATCCTGACCTTTTCAAAGATTTCCAGGCTGTCTGTTACCACTGCTCCCCCTTCACCGCAGGCCCCCAGGTTCTTCGTGGGATAGAAGCTGAAACAACCTATTTTCCCAATAGCGCCCACCTTGTTCCACGCCCCTGAGATGAGGCATTCAGCGCCATGCGCCTGGGCCGCATCCTCTACCACCGGGACGCCGCGCTCCCCTGCAACCTCCATAAGCCCTGACATATCAACTGGTTGGCCATAAAGGTGGACGGGCAGGATGGCCTTGGTCTTTTGTGTAATTGCGCCCCTTACCCTGGAGATGTCCAGGTTAAAACTCTCGGCATCTATATCTACAAAGACAGGTCTTGCGCCCGTATAGGAGATAGCTTCTGCAGGGGCAATAAAGCTGTGGGGGGTGGTAATGACCTCATCGCCTTCTTTAATGCCCAAGGCGACGAGCGCGAGGTGCAGCGCAGAGGTGCCGGAGTTTAGGGCCACACAGTACTTCGCGTCCAGATATTTGGCGAAGTTTCTTTCGAAACGCCCTACTTCCTCACCAAGGATGAAGCTTGTACTGTCTATGACCCTGTCAAGCGCCTGCCGTATCTCATCCCTTATAGACCGGTACTGAGCCTGCAGGTCTATGAACGGTACCTTTGTTGTACTCATCCCTGGTGACCTCGTTAATGTATATCCTGGGGTTCGACCTTCCTGCCGCGCAGACCACCTCATAGGGTACGGTACCTATGAGCCCGGCCACCTCCTCCGCCGATACTGACGGTTCACTACGCCCGCCAAACAGGACTACGTCGTCGCCCACCTTCGCATCGGGCACGTCCGTAACGTCCACATGTACCTGGTTCATGCGCACTCGCCCGATGACAGGCACGCGCTGACCGCGGATAACGACCTCGCCCCTGTTCGACAGGGCCCGGATGTAGCCGTTGTCATAGCCAAGTGGCAGGACACCGACCCTGGTCGGCCTTTGGGCCTTGAACGTCCGGCCATAGCTGACTGTGTCACCGACGGAGATATTCTTTATAAAGCCAAGGCTGCTCTTAAGGGCCATCGCAGGACGGATGCCTACAGACGGGGCTTTATGATTGATGTCCGGGCATAACGGGCTCAGCCCGTAGAGCAGCATACCCGGACGAACGAGATTAAATAATGACTCAGGCGTCCCCAGTATCGCCCCGCTGTTTGCCGTATGCCTCAGGGGTACACTGATACCCAGGGCCTCGATTTTACTGACGACACCCTTAAAGATGCGGAGCTGTTCATAGGTGTGGCTCCTGTTTATTTCAGAGGATGAACTGAAGTGTGTAAAGATACCCTCGACGAACAAGTTCTCAGCGTCCGCCACCTCCCTTACAAACCTTACTGCGTCACCATGATGAACACCCAGGCTGCCCAGGCCCGTATCTATCTTCACATGTACCTTCGCCACCTTACCAAGCGCCTTGGCACAGCTGGAAAGCTCCCTGGCTACAATATTATCGCAGAGATTAGGTATAAGGGAATATCTTAGTAGGGCCTGCACCTCCTCCGGGAATATGCAGCTCATAACCAGGATGGGAATCTTTATGCCCCTGTCCCTTAGTACGATTCCCTCCTCAACACTGGTTACTGCCAACATCTCTACGCCAAGTGATTGGAGGAGGAGTCCGACCCGGGAGCCGCCATGACCGTAGGCGTCCGACTTTACCACACCCATAATGCCCACGCCCCTTCCGATCTTCTGGCGAATCATGCGGACGTTATGGGCGATGGAAGCAAGGTCAATCTCAACCCAGTTCTTGCTGGGTGACTGCACAGGCTGTCTCTACCTTTCCCCAATAGAGCACAGCCACCCCATGGAGTGCTTAACAGCGTGAGGCAATAACTTACTATTAAAGCCAAAAAGATTCAAGCAAAATCTTTTGGGGAGAGTTCTTATGATTGTTGGTCTGGCTAGTCCACCGGGTTGTAGCCGGAGCCGCCGAGGGGGTGGCAGCGCAGGACACGCCAGAGGCCCTTGGGGACACCCACGATAAGCCCCTTCTCCTCTATGGCCTCTATCATATAATCCGAACAAGTGGGGATGTAGCGGCAGCCGCGCGGCAAAAGGGGCGATATGTAACGTTGATATATCCTTATAATGCCAACTACCAAAAAACTCATCTCGCCTTCCTCACAGTATATGTCTTGAGATCTCTGCAAAAATAGCCGCAATACCCAGTGTCATTCTGAGCGAAGCGAAGAATCTAGTGCTTTGGAGATTCTTCGGTCGTTTCACTCCCTCAGAATGACAATTATGCAGGATTTTTCAGAGGTCTAGTCTTAAGCCTGCCGGCAAGTCTCTTAAACTCCTCCTCAGCACCCTGGAACGTCGTTGGGAAGCCCTTCCTGGGTATCAGGACGACATCGAGACCCGGTCCCAGAAGTCCCTTATTCAACCGAAAACACTCCCTGAGGAGGCGTCTTATGCGGTTACGTTCCACAGCATTCCCAACCTTTTTGCCTGTCACTATGGCCAGGCGCGAAAAATCGAGGGAATTTGGGAGCACGCAGGCGTTGAGGTTTTTGCCGCGAAATGTCTCCCCTTCTTCGAACACCTTCTCGATGTCCCTTCTCTTCTTTATCCTCTGTGCCTTTTTGAGGCGTGTATCCGTATTTATGTGTGCTGCATTGCTCATGTGATTTGGTATTGACGACGGGCACGTGTCACTAAGGGCCTTTTTCCCGGGGCAGCCGTCCCGCAGTTGTTTTTATATCACCTGCTTCCCCAAAATGCTATTTAAAACCGGACATCTGCATATCTCTGTGCTTTGCGTGCCAGTAATCCTTAACTTATGCCGTCAACTTATCTTAAGTTAGGCCTTTGTCCTTGAATAATCCTTGGCAAAGGCATATAATTTAAAGGTTTAAGGGAGGAGTTTGTGAAGGAAGCTAACGAAGACATCGAATTTGCCAAACAGGTGTTGGAGCTTGAGGCCCGGGCCGTACGGGATCTCGTCCGGGGAATAGGCGATAACTTCCAGAGGGCGGTAGATCTCGTATTTAATTGCAGTGGGCGTGTGGTGGTGACAGGGATTGGCAAGGCGGGTATAGTGGGCCAAAAGGTCTCTGCCACACTTGCCTCGACGGGAACCCCATCTTACTGGCTCCATCCGGCAGAGGCACGGCACGGCGACCTTGGCAGGGTGGTAAAGGAAGACGTTGTGCTGGCGCTCTCTAACAGCGGGCAGACGGAGGTGGTGCTGTTACTTCCCCACGTGAAGAAGATAGGCGCAAAGGTGATAGCCATAACGGGCGGTAAGGAGTCCACCCTCGCACTCCACAGCGACGTCGTGCTGGATATAGGAGAGATAGAGGAGCCATGCCACCTGGGCCTGGCTCCGAGTGCAAGCTCTACGGCCATGCTGGCCCTTGGAGATGCGCTGGCCCTTACCGTGTTCAAAAAGAGGGACCTTGGTAAGGAGGATTTTGCTGTCTATCACCCGGCTGGAGACCTGGGCAAGAAACTCCTTACCGTTGATATGGTAATGCGCACGGGGGAAAGCAATCCGGTTACCTCTGAATCTGCCCACGTCATTGAGGCACTTAAGACCATGACGTATACCACGGGCAGGCCGGGTGCGGTAAGTGTAGTGGACTCTGGTGGTCGGCTTTGCGGCTTCTTCACCGATGGCGACCTCAGGAGGTACCTGGAAAAGGGACAAGACATCCTCAACAGGCCAATAAATGAGGTAATGACCAAGGAGCCCAGGACCGTAAAGACGGGCTCCCTTGCCGCTGATGTCTACAGGGTCCTCAGAGATTACAAGATAGATCAGCTTCCGGTCGTGGATGACGGGGGTGTGCCTGTGGGTATAGTGGACGTTCAGGACCTCTTGGACGTGGGATATTAAGAAGATGGCGCTGAAAGACATAAAGCTCATGATTGTGGACGTGGACGGGGTGCTTACCGACGGCAGAATATTCTGCAACGACAGCGGAGAAGAACAAAAGGTCTTTCACGTAAAAGACGGTTCAGGTATAGCCTATTGGCACCGTGCCGGGCTTAAGTCCGCTATTATCAGCGGCAGGAACTCACGGGCGGTTGAACACAGGGCCAAGGAGCTTGGGATAGAGGACGTGTGTCAGGGTGCGCAGAATAAGCTGGAAGCCTATGAAAGGATGATCAAGAGGCACAGGGTGAAGGATGAGGAGGTCTGCTATATCGGAGACGACCTGATAGACCTGCCGGTGCTTAGACGTGTGGGTTTTTCCGTCGCCGTGCAAGGTTCCCCCGAGGAATTATTAAGTGCTGTGGATTACGTGACAAAGGCCCCGGGTGGAAGAGGAGCGGTGAGAGAAGTGGTGGAGAAGCTGTTAAAATCTCAGGGTAAATGGGCAGAAATCCTGAAGAGGTACGTATAATATAAAAGATGGTTATTAGTAAGAAAAGGATAGTACTGTTCGCTATACTCGGGTGTCTCTTGTTTATCGCCATGTTGTCGATGGCGGGTGTCATTCCCAACAGGTTTGCTGTGTTGACGAAGAAGAATACGGAGGAATCCTACAAAGGAAAGTCATTTACCGAGCTCCAGGATATTGCAGGGGGGGAGACTCAGGTGAGCCAATATATCAGCGATTTCTATCTCCCCAGCTACGATGAAACAGGGAAAGAGAACTTTACCCTTACCGGCAGGGAGGCATTTCTTATAAACGACCAGGTTTACAAGATTGACAGGCCGGAGATTCATATGGTGAGTTCTGCCGAAGATACGGGTGGTTCTGAGTCTCAGGACATAGTAATAACTTCCAAAAAGGGAGAGATGGACAGGCTGTCAAATATAGGTGTCCTGACGGAAAACGTAGTGGTAAGGCTGGCGGGCGATACGACGTTGAAGACGGAACGCCTCCTGTACTATCCGGACCAAAAGAGGGCTCACACGGACGATCCGGTTACCGTTCAGGGCGAGAAGATGTACATAACGGGTGAGGGCATGGAGGCCGAGTTGTTCAGCGGGAAGATGTGGATAGAAAGGTCTGTTGTGGCTGAGATAAAGGGCACGGAGACGGGCCTGTTTGTGGTCTCCTTTGGGGAAGATAAGAAGGAGGAAGAGAAGCCCAAGAGGGTTTATATACGGTGTAGCGGGAAGATGGTGTTTGAAAAGGAACCAAATATGGTCACTTTTCATGACAACGTAAAGGTCAGGAAAGGCACTTCAACGATGACCACAGACAAGATGGTGATTATCTTTGGCAAGGATACCG
>JAUXLO010000145.1 GCA_030623665.1 Planctomycetota bacterium | reverse complement strand
CGTAGGGACAGATCATTGCCATAGGCAGACCCGCCTCTGGCGGGCCTTTAGGTCTGTCCCTACGACAGCTATATTACTCCACTGTAACGCTCTTGGCGAGGTTGCGGGGTTTGTCTACGTCGCAGCCGCGCAGGACGGCCATATGGTAGGCAAGTAACTGCAGGGGAATCACCGAGAGGATGGGCGTCAACGGCTCAGGGGCCTCAGGGATGTAGAACACGTGGTCAACCTTCTTCCGGATGTCCGTGTCTCCCGCGGTGGCTATCGCAATGACCTTACCGCCCCTTGCCTTTACCTCCTCTATATTGCCTAATATCTTGCCGTAGGTGCTGTCCCTTGTGGCGATGAATACAACCGGCATGTCCTTCGTAATCAGCGCTATGGGACCGTGCTTCAGCTCGGCGGCCGGGTAGCCCTCGGCGTGGATGTAGGATATCTCCTTAAGTTTGAGCGCACCCTCAAGGGCCACGGGAAAGTTGTAGCCCCTGCCAAGATACAGGAAGTTCTCGCTGTCTTTATACAATTGAGCCAGATCCTCTATCTGCTTCTCTCTATGGAGTATGCTGTCAACCTGTTCAGGTACCTCCCGCAGGGCCTTTATCATATTTGATGCCGCTTCTCCCGCCCGGCCGTTCCTCATCCACAGCAAGATGGTCAAGAGGTGTAGGGCGGCTATCTGGGAGGTGAATACCTTGGTTGACGCAACCCCTATCTCAGGCCCGGCATGGAGATAGATACCGCCTTCGGCCTCCCTGGCGATGGTGCTGCCTACCACGTTGCATATTGATAGCGTAATAGCGCCATTCTTCTTTGACTCCCTGAGGGCAGCCAGCGTGTCGGCGGTCTCGCCAGACTGACTCATGGCTATAACCGCCGTGTCTTCTTCGATAATCGGCTTCCTGTAGCGGAACTCTGAGGCATACTCCACCTCTACCGGTATGCGTTCATATTCCTCAAGCATGTACTCCCCCACCAGCCCGGCATGCCAGGAGGTGCCACAGGCCACTATCAGTATCCGCCTCAAACCCTCAAGCTCCTCCCGCTTCTCAGAGAACACGCCCAAGCGCACATTGGTGCCGTCAGGGTCTATCCTGCCCCTCATGACGTTCAAGAGTGAGGCGGGTTGTTCATGTATCTCTTTGTGCATAAAATGGCGATAGCCCTTCTTCTCGATCTTATCTACCTCCCATTCGATCTCTTCGGCACGCATGTGTACATCCACGTAGCACCTGTCTCCTATCGGACTTATGCTGCCTGTCTCCACCTTCTCTTTCGTCAGCACGGCCAGCTCCCTGTCCTTCAGGTATACCACCTTCCTTGTATGGTTAAGTATAGCCGCCACGTCGGACGTCACAAAGTGTTCGCCCTCTCCCAAGCCCACCGCCAGAGGACTGCCGAACCTGGCTGCCACAATCTTACAGGGGTCGTCCTGACTCACAACCGCCACTCCATACGCCCCCTCCACCTCACTGAGGGCCCTGTTCAAGGCATCCGACAGGTCCCCGTGGAAATACTTCTCCACCAGATGCACCAGCACCTCCGTATCTGTATTACTGACGAAATGATGACCCTCCTTCTCCAGTGACAATCTCAAAAAATCATGATTCTCGATTATGCCGTTATGGACCAGGGCAATCTTCTGATGGCAATCTACATGGGGGTGGGCATTCTCCAGCGACGGGAGGCCGTGAGTGGCCCAGCGGGTGTGACCGATACCTACCATACCTTTACACTGATGACCCTCAAGCGTGCGTCTCAGGGTCTCAATCTTACCGACAGACTTGACGCACTTGAGTCCTTCGGGGTTCACGAAGGCAACCCCTGCGGAATCGTACCCCCTGTACTCAAGCCTCTCAAGCCCCTCTAAGAGGATGGGCAGCACCTCTTTGTTGCCCACATAGCCGACTATTCCGCACATTCAACCCTGCCTCACTGTGATAGAAAACATTATGGCGGTGCAGGTACGCTCCTTCCCCACCAAAAACAATGAATGAGACATGCTAACAGAACCTTCCGGGAAAGGCAAGTTCTATGATGCGCGGCCCCCTTCCGTGTTACGGTACTTGTTACTTCTTAAACTCGCGATGAGATCGACGCCCGATGCCTTCAACACGACTCAGCTTCTGGTAGATAGACGACCAGGAGCGCCGGGCAAATACAATGGGCACCTTCTGCGACCTCGCCTCCTCCTTCATCTTAGCTGCAAGATTGTGATTAACATAGTCGCAAAGTAGTATAATCACGTCCATTCCTTCCGGCATCCCATTCCTAATGCCCCTGTTGTTCCTGCCGGTTACATGCTCGATCCGCGTAGCACCTAACTTCCGTAATTCCTTCGGGATAGAGCCTAGATGGTCGCCTCCAACGATCAATACTGACATCCTTATTCTCCTTCCCCGTTTCTAAATCATCTTCACCCGAATTGGTGCTCTCTTATTAGAAATCCTTATTGCGAATGAGTCGCATGCGCACGTATGTCCCAAAAAATTTTAGCGCCTGAAAGACTTACCACCCTTCTTCTCCACGACACCCCACATCTCATACATGGGACAAGTTATATAAACTATAATCACGGAACCGAGCAATACGTAAGAGGCAACAAGCCACGCAGAGAAACCGGGAGAAGCATACCTTACAAGCCACGGCCCAGTGAGATTCAAGACTATGCCCACAAATGCCGTAACATGGGTGGCAACCCTCAGCCCGTCCCTCATCAGGGTCATGTTCAGAATACGGGACAGCACAAAGAATATTAGCGGTATGGTAAAGGCATGCACGTGTAACACTTCAGCCATCTCCCTCGAATTCTTTGGGAATATCAACCCCTCCTCCGGGAGTGGTGCATCCTCAGGCTCATCTTCCCTCACATTCCCGAGGTAATACAGGGCCACCCTCTCCGGCGAGAAACCGGTTCTCTGGTAGAACATCCAGAAGGCTATACCCATACTCAGGCCCATGAGTATAAGGAAGAAGCTTATCGCCAGCTTGTTACTGAGGGAAGCTGAGTTCAGGCGTTTCGGCATTATCTCCTGTCACCGCCCCTTCTTCTTTGAATAACCTTTTTGCGGACTCGGTGAGTTCAAAACTTATCCCTCCATCGTCATCCTCGTAGGCAATGATTCCACCTGCACCTTCACGATCCTCCAGGAGTTCCATACCGCGCTCAGGCCCCAGGATAAAGACCCCTGTGGATAAGGCATCTGCTTCCGTAGCGTTATCGGCTGTTACCGTCACACTGATCACCTCCTGGACGGGCCTCCCGGTTCTGGGGTCGATTATATGGGAGTATCTCTGCCCGTCTACGGTAAAAAACCTCTCATAATCGCCGGAGGTTGCAACGCCCACATTTTCCAGCTCTAAGTATCCGAGAAGGATGTCCCTTTCCCTGGGATGCTGCACGCCTATCTTCCAGCCCCCGGCGCCCGGGGGGTGGCCAAGGGCATATATATTGCCGCCAAGGTTCACCAGGGCCGACGTTATCCCTCGTCCCTTAAGCACCTCAACCGCTTTATCAACGGCGTAGCCCTTTCCGATGCCGCCCAGGTCTATCCTTGTACCGGGATGTCTGAATGAAATCGACTTGGAGTCACCCTGTCCCTGAATGTTTACGTTCTCGTAGGACACGGCGGGTAGTATGGACTCTATCTCGTCGGCGTCCGGTACCCTGACCTCACCGGTATAAAACCCCCATTTGCTCACCAAGGGTTCGACAGTTATATCAAAGGCCCCTTCTGTAAGGGTGCTGTAGTCCAGGGCCTCTTCAATCACCCTCATAAGCACCGGGTCGCAGCCGGTCGGCCCCTGCGGCGCCTCACGGTTTATGCGGGAGAGCTCGCTCGAAGGCTTGTAATTACTCATCAGCAGGTCAAGCCTGTCCATCTCCTCAAAGGCCTCCTTTATTGCCTGAGCCGCGCCCACTGTGTCGGGGTCGTAGACGGAGATCTCGGCATACGTCCCCATAACGAGCCTCGTCTCCTTGAGCAGCTCCTGCGGTCCCTGCAGCGGCACCCCCGACACCAGGGGAGAGGCGTCTTCTATACCCCTCTTCCCACTCAAATAAAACTCATCCACCACACCCAGCACCTTCTTTACACCCTTGCACAGCATGACCACAGACATGGTGGCGCCCGTGATATTTATGATATCCCTGTTTATCCTTATCGGGCTGCGAACTGACTTGCCGATAAACTGGTGCAAAAAACGCCTCCTCACCACCTCTCCGCCGCGGCTCTCCCTATAGACGAGGACTGCCAGGTCCTTTATCTTCCCGTTCGGCTCCACGGCCACGATGACGGTAAAGGGGTGAAACTTGCCTATCTCCTCGGTTATGATGGCGTAACCGCGGATTTCACCATCTTCTCTGCCGATAAATACCACAAAGCCCGGCTCGTATATTTTCCTCCTCAGACGACCCTCCACGGCACTCTTCTCTTCGTCCGTAAGGATGATCTCGTCCCTGAGGATCTCATCACAGTCGGGGAACATCTTCTCGAGGGCCTGCTCCGGGGTAAGGAAGACCTGTATCTGGAAATTGTCGGCAGGCTCAGGCTCCTGAGATACCTGCGCCGAGGCCTGTGCCACCGACAACGACATTATTGCAATCATTAAGGCTGCGTATCTAAGAATCACCTGACCTCCCTGACTCCCCTCTT
>JAUXLO010000190.1 GCA_030623665.1 Planctomycetota bacterium | reverse complement strand
TGCCCGGCGTATGGGCCAGGATTGCCTCCTGACTCTCACAGTGCAGTTCGAGCGCCCTCACTCCTCCCCCGTAAGGGCACCTCACCACCATTGGACAGGTAAACCTGCCCCTGCTCCTGGTCCTTATCCTGGCGGCGTGTGTGGTAAGCTGGTCGTAGGCCGAGTAGAGGAAACCGCTGAATTGTATCTCGGCCACGGGGCGCATGCCGTTTGCAGCCAGGCCGATGGATGCCCCGACTATGCCTATCTCTGAAAGGGGCGTATCAATGACCCTGTCCCCTCCAAACTCCTCTTGCAGGCCGGCTGTTGCCCTGAATACGCCTCCACTCTTGCCGACATCCTCGCCGAGGACAACCAGCTTCTTGTCACTCCTCATTTCCTGCCTCAGGGCGAGGTTTATGGCCTGAACTAAGTTGAGCTTCGCCACTTTAGTTCTTTCATTTGTGCTTTTAGTTGTTCTGTTGGCTGCTCGTATGTGTTTGTAAAGAAATCTGCCGGTTCGGGCGGCGGGACCTTTTCATAATCCTTTACCGCCTTTTCAACCAGGTCTTTTGTTTTTTGAATAACAGACTGTTTATACTCGTTGGTCAGGATATTGTTCTTTTTCATGTATTTCTCAAGCTTGTCTATGGGATCTTTTTTCTTCCATTTCTCTATCTCTTGTTTGGTCCTGTACCTTAAGTCGTCGTCGGAGGTGGAATGGCCCGCAACCCTGTATGTGATACACTCTATAAGCGTAGGACCTTCTCCTTTTCTGGCCTTTTCCACGGCGCGGTGCGAAACGCTGTAGACGGCAAAGACGTCGTTCCCGTCTACCTGCACACCCTCGAAGCCGTAGGCAAACGCCTTTTGTGCCAGCGTTTCGGCAGCAGTCTGTCTGGCCCTGGGCAGTGAGATCGCGTAGCCATTGTTCTCACATATAAACACCGCAGGCACCTTGAAGATGCCGGCGAAGTTCAGGCCCTCGTGGAAATCCCCCCTGGAGGTGGCGCCGTCTCCGAAGAAGGCCATGTGGACCACCTTCTCCTTGCGCATCTTAGACGCCCACGCAGCGCCAGTGCAGATGGGCATCTGGGTGGAAACGGGGATGGTGATGGGGAAGTTGTTAAGTCCCACAGGGGCCTTAACGCCCCTCTCGTCTCCGCCCCTGTACTGAAGAAGCATATGCATGGGGTGATTCCTGGTAATAAGCGCCCCAACGTCCCTACCGGACGGGAATATCCAGTCCTCCTTTTTCAGGGCATACGCCGCGCCGACCTGTGACGCCTCCTGCCCCTTCACCTGTAAATAGGTTCCCAGCCTTCCCTGCCTCTGAAGCCTGAAGGCCTTGTCGTCAAAGTCCCTGATAAGTACCATAAGCTCATAAAGCTCCTTTATCTGCCTGTGGCTGAGCTTAGGCATGAGGTCCTTGTCAGCATTACCATCGTTATCAAGGACCTGCAGGCACTCTATCTTAAAACTCTTAATTGTCTCTCCAGGCATTTGGCGCCCTCTTCAGCTCCCCAAGGCCCAATCCTTTATCTTCTCATAGCTGGTGGTACCACAAATCTTCTTGCCCGTCTTTTCGTTATGGAAAAAGGGTACACCTCCGCAGAATGTCTGGCCATTTTCGTCCTTATCCAGTTCCTCCATAAGCGCCGCATTCTGGCTATCATGCCATACCTCAAGCCTTGTAACCTTTACCCCCTCCTCTTTTTCCAGTCTCTCAATCAGGGGGTCTACCTCCTTACAGTGCACGCACTCCGTACCATAGAACTCGATGAGCCGGTCTGCCATTTTACAACCCCTCCTAAATCATTTAAGAAAGACATGAATTCCACCTTTGTTTCTCATGTTATCCAAATTATGTCTAATATCAACCGAAAAGCGCTCTCTTCGTGGAGGTGGAGGGGTCAGGACACGATAACGTTGTTTATGAAGCACCAGCGGAGATATCAGGGGGACTTCTCCAGTACCCGTCTGTCCGGCGGACGGCCCAGATATCTTTTCAGCAAGGATCTGCTATGGTATGCTACGTCTGCGCTTCAACGGTGTTTTTTGACACCTACTCTTTTGCAATACCAGTAGACCTTGCATATACTGCATTTTGGTGTAATAGGGGTGCAGATGTTCTGCCCGTAGGTGACCAAAAGGTCGTTTACAACCAGCCAGTACTTGGCGGGAAGTTTTTTTCGCAGTGCGAACTCGGTCTCAACAGGTGTCCTGGTTCTTACGTATCCCCAGCGATTGGAGATTCTGTGTACGTGGGTATCCACGCAGATGCCGGGTCTGCCATACCCGAGCGTCACTACAAGGTTTGCCGTCTTTCGGCCCACGCCCGGAAGCTTAAGGAGGGTGTCTATGTCGTCAGGGACCTTTCTGCCATGTTCCTTAATCAAGATCTTGCTTATCTCTTTTATCCTTGAGGACTTTGTTCTATAGAAGCCAACGGGATATATTGCCCTTTGTATATCAGAGGTATTAAGCTTTAGCATAGCGTCAGGGCTATCTGCCAGCCCGAACAGTCTCTTGCTGGCGGTAGAGGTGACGTTGTCCCTGGTCCGCAGGCTCAATAGGCATGAGATAAGAACTTTGAAAGGGCTCCGGTCTCTTGCGACGGTGGTTACCGTAGGCTCTTTGAAGGCACGATTCACTCGTTTTATGGTATTAAGTACCTTTTGAATATCAGAATTTGTTTTAGACATGACGTTGGGGTAATTCAGTGTGAGGCTGTACCGATAGTATATTTTTGGGGGGAATTTTCTGAAAGAAGATTTTTCGTTATTTCTCAGACTTGGGTAAGGTTGGGGAAGCGAATGTCACTCAGATTTTCTTCCAGGAGGTCCTTTTCCAATTCAAACTCAATCTCTCTTCTTGGCTCCAGGACCAGTTTTTTGTATCTTTCCTTTATGAGCGCCAGGCGCTCCAACTTCTTTTGCCATTCTATTCCGAGGGTCTTTACTAGCATTT
>JAUXLO010000067.1 GCA_030623665.1 Planctomycetota bacterium | reverse complement strand
TTACCGGCGCCGTTATGCCCAAGAAGACCCACTATCTCGCCGCTCTGGACATTGAGGTCCAGGGAGTTCAAGACCACCCTCTTACCATAAATCTTTGTCAGTCCTGTAACATCAAGCAGTCTCACCTTATCACCCTAATCCCACCGAGAGGCCAGAAAACGAAAAACGCCTTGCCCACAATATCCTCCGTCCGGAAAAATTTCCACACCCTGCTATCCTTGCTATTTATACTGTTATCTCCCAAAACAAAGTATTCACCCTCACCGATCTTAACCGGTTCAGACACACCCCAGCGGCCTGAGGTTAAGTCAGAGTTATAGTATATGTCCCTGAAAATCTCGACGCCCTCAAACCTGCAGGTAACGTCTCGACCACCTATCTGTACACCACTGTCAGAAAGCCGTTCACCATAATCAGGGGAATCTGAACCGTAATCGTAAGACAATACTTGTTTCCCGTCAAGTAAAAGCTGTAGCACGCCATCAGCATGGGAGAACTCTACCTCATGTTTGTGCCCCAATAGCAGGTGGGCATCTGCCTCGACCAACACCTTTCCTGAACGTTTCAGGCTGCATCTCTCTCCTGAGCCCTGCACAGGTATGTGGGCATTAAAAACGTCTTCGCCTCTTTCTATAACCATAAAAACACCCC
The DNA here is from genome assembly GCA_030623665.1 of Planctomycetota bacterium. Classification (GTDB taxonomy): domain Bacteria; phylum Planctomycetota; class Brocadiia; order Brocadiales; family Bathyanammoxibiaceae; genus Bathyanammoxibius. The sequence continues at coordinate 8,227 of JAUXLO010000067.1, read as the reverse complement.
CAGAGCCCCTTTGGACAATTAATGACAGTTTCAGCCTTAGGTCCCCCACTACGTTCGCACCTGTCATGTTGTTGTATGCGTAGCTGTCGAGTATCCTTCTCGCAAATACAGCATAAGAGGCACCCTCCCCTGTCTGTGAGACGTCAAGGAGCAGACTATTATCATTATTTCTCCAATACCGCTCATCAAGATTCCAGGACGGGGCGACATCCTCTTTTGGAGGGTACCTGTTGTTGTATACCGGCACCCAGAGTTTTTCCTGCGTCCCTTGAGGTTTTTGGGCCACCCTGCCGTTTATAAATATATCGCCGTTCTTTATCTGGAGTTCTTCACCAGATAGTCCGACAAGGCGTTTGATATAGTTCTTTCGCTTGAGCTTAAGCCGGGTCGAGCCACATTTCTCACACTTCATTCCCTCAACCCATTTCTTGTCAAACACAACGTAGCCGCAGTCCTTACACCTGATGTCCACAAGCGGGTACTTAAAGACCAGCACATCCCATCTCTCAGGCTTATTGAAATCATATACAAACTTGTTTACAAATATCCTGTTCCCACCATGTGATTTACTCTTGTATACATTTAGCTGAAAGAGACAGTTGGGGCATGTTGCGCTCGAGCCGTGGTAGTCCCTGGTGAAATCCCATCCGCAGTTTGGACATACAACGTGTTTATGCACGCCCACAAGGGTCGGGGCCATCGAACCGGTAGGTATCTTAAAGGCTTCTACTATAAAGTAGCGTATGCCCAACGCAATGATGATCGATATGATAATCCACTGGACATTCTCCCGTATTGTATGAAAGCGAGACTTTTCTTGCTGCTCTCCATTTGTTGCCCTAAACCAATCCAGGACCCTCGCTACCATACCGGTCTTGTCCTTATTCATCATTGGTCGCCATTACGGAAAGAAAGGCCTCCTGAGGTATCTCCACCCTGCCAACACTCTTCAGGCGCTTCTTCCCCTCCTTTTGTTTCTCCAGCAGTTTCCTCTTTCTGGTAACGTCGCCACCATAACACTTGGCCGTTACGTTCTTCCTTAGGGGCTTAATGCTCTCACGGGCTATGACCCTTGAACCAATGGCTGCCTGTATCGCCACCTCGAACATATGACGAGGTATCTCCACCCTTAATTTTTTTACCGACCTCTTTCCCCGACTGTATGCCTCATCTCTATGAACTATAGAGGACAGGGCGTCCACTGCCTTGCCACCAATAAATATGTCCAGCTTAACAAGGTCTGCACGTTTGTAGCCAATAAACGTATAATCCAGCGTGCCGTAGCCCCTGGTAGCAGATTTCAGTCTGTCATGGAAGTCAAATATCATCTCCGCCAGGGGGAGCTCGTAGCTAAGCATAACGCGCTTCTGGCTAAGATATTCCGTCTCCTTATATTTGCCCCTGCGCTCCTCAGCCAATTGCATAACCACACCCACGTACTCCACGGGCAATACTATCTTTATATTTACAACCGGCTCACGGAATTCCTCTATCTCGTTTACCGGAGGCACCTTCTCCGGGTTGTCTATGACCAGCACATTACCCTCCTTGGTAAGAACCTCGTAGGTTACGCTGGGGGCCGTCTGTATAAGATTAACGTTACTCTCCCTCTCCAATCTCTCCTGAACTATCTCCATGTGCAGGAGCCCCAGAAATCCACAACGGAAGCCAAAACCCAGGGCAGGCGACTGCTCGGGCTCAAAGCTGAAGGAAGAGTCGTTAAGGGCCAGCTTCTCCAGGGCAACCCTCAAGGGCACAAGGTCGGTATCCATAGTCGGATACAGCCCGCAGTATACCATGGCAAGTGGCTTCTGGTAGCCAGGCAGGGGCTCCTGGGCCTTTTGTTTGAAGTTTGTTACCGTGTCACCCACCTCTACGTCTTGTATGGTCTTTATATTCGCCACAAAATAGCCCACATCCCCCGTTCCGAGCCCCTTAGTGGCGGTCATCTTGGGCCTGAAGACGCCGACCTCAGCAACGTCAAACGTCCGTTTCGTCTTCATCATGTATACCTTGTCGCCGGGCCTTACGGAGCCGTCAAAGATGCGGACGTAGACTATAACACCACGATACCCGTCATATACCGAATCAAATATGAGGGCCCTCAGTGGGGAAGCGGCGTCACCCTGAGGCGGAGGGATTCTATCAATAACGGCCCCCAGTACATCCTCTACCCCTGACCCCGTCTTGGCGCTAACTCGGACAACGTCCCTGGGTAAGATACCCAATGTATGCTCCATCTCCTCAATTACCTCTTCCGGCCGCGCCTGCTGCAAGTCCACCTTGTTTATTGCTGGCACCATCTCCAGATTGTGGTCCAGGGCCAGGTGAGTATTGGCCACCGTCTGGGCCTCTACGCCCTGAGAGGCGTCCACAAGCAGAAGTGCACCCTCACAGGCAGCTAGACTTCGGCTCACCTCATAACTAAAATCCACGTGCCCCGGCGTGTCTATCAGGTTCAATACGTACTCCTCGCCGTCTCTCGTGTATGTAAGGGTAACGGCGCTGGCCTTTATGGTTATGCCCCTCTCGCGCTCCAGGTCCATATCGTCAAGGGTCTGTTCCTTTAGCTCCCTCGGGCTCACCGTCCTCGTGTACTCAAGCATCCTATCGGCCAGGGTGCTCTTGCCGTGGTCTATGTGGGCGATTATACAAAAGTTCCTTATCCGTTTTGCGTCCATAATTATATATGAAAGGGCCTCAGAAAAAACGATGGGGTGTGCCTTATCTCCAGGCAACAAAGATTTGAGACACTACACAATGACAAAAACATTCGCATACGTCCCAAGGCGCTGATCTACAAGAAATTGTAAACTAACACAAATGGGACGTGAAGTCAACTTGGGTTGGCATAAAGGGTTATCGTCTGGATAGAACGTAAGATAAGAAAGACCAGCTTGTGTCCAACGTTGTGACGCCGGGCGTTATTTTTTGAAAATGCTTTCGTATAGCTTTAAATCACTGTCTGAAAACAGTACAAAGCGGACCTCCTCCAGAGAATCGTCCCTAGCAGTAAAATCCTTGACGGATTTAAAGACGATCTCCGCCGCCTCTTCCTTCGGGTAGCCGTAGACTCCGGTGGATATGGCGGGAAAGGCAATGGTCTTGAGGTGATGCTTTTTGGCCAGAAGGAGGCTGTTCTTGTAGCAATCGGCCAGGAGTTCTGCCTCCTTCCCCATCCCCCGGCCATAGACAGGACCGACCGTATGTATCACATGCTTGGCAGGCAGACGGTACCCCCTGGTAATCTTTGCCTCGCCAGTCTCACAGCCCCCAAGCGTCTTGCATTCCTCAAGCAATTCCGGCCCGGCGGCCCGGTGGATGGCCCCGTCAACGCCTCCGCCTCCAAGAAGGCTTTTATTGGCGGCATTTACAATGGCGCCCACGGCCTCTTTTGTAATATCTCCCTTTGTGATTGTAATTTTAGTGATGTTTTTACCCTCGTATATTTACCGGTGGTGGAGTCCTGTGTCATGTATTGTCAGTTTTTCGGGGAGTAGTGGAAGAGATAGACTATTCGGCGGGCTTGCTAGGTTCAGTTCCTTTTTCAACAGTGCTTTCTTCTTTGGTTTCTCCACGCTCCATAGCCGCTATCTCGTCTTCCTCCGATTTTGGTACCAATTTGTTAAAGATTTCCATCTCTTTGTCTGCTTCTTCCCTCTTGCCCATTCTTCCGTAGGCCGCCGCCACCCTAAAATGGGCCCAGGGGTCGTTCGGTGTCATCTCCAGGAGCTTTTGCCATATAGACAGCGCTTCTACGTATCTATCACGGTTAAAATAATACGCTCCCAGGTTAAAATAACCGTCGGTGTCTTGCGGGTCGGCCTCTATAGCCTTCTTCCACTGCTCTGCGGCCTCATCATCCTTGCCAGTCTGCTCCAGCAGGTTACCCAGGTTGACATACGCAGGCGAGTACATGGTGTCAAGCTCAATGGCCTTTCTATACTCCTCCATGGCCTTGCCGGTCCTGCGGAGGCTGGTGTAAGTGATCCCCATATTATAATGGGACATTGCATAGTTAGGTTCCACCTCCATTGCCTTCCGAAGGGCCTTCTCTGCCTCTTCCAATCTACCGCCTCTTAGATAAGTAACGGCCATATTGTTATAGGCCGAAGCATATGTGGGGTCTACCTCGATGGCCTTCTTATACTGCGTAATGGCCTCGTTCAACATGTCCCTGGCGTCATAGATGACACCGAGATTATTATGCACCTGCGCATTATTAGGGTCCAGTTCGAGGGATTTTTTGTATGCCTCAAGGGTCTTCTCCCACATCCCTTTCTTACGATAGGCCTCGGCCAGCCTGGTGTAGTATTCAGCCTTAGAGGGATCCTTTTCGATCGCCTTTTGAAACTGTGTGATCGCCTCGTCAGGCTTCTTCTCCTTCAGCAGCTCAAGCCCGACACGGAAGTTCTCTTTCGCAGCGACCTCGGCAAGGCAGGGCCGTGTCACACCTAAAAGCAGAGAGATGACAACGGCTAAAAATACGGAAACGTTCTTCATGTTCATGCTCGTTGAATTATCTTGTAGGGACAACTCCCTGTGGCTGCCCCCTAGATTCCCAGTGCCAAGGTGTCCGGCTTAATTCAGTTCCTTTATGACAAACATGCCTTCCGGCGGGTCGAAGAGGATTATCTGTATCCTTTCATGCCAGAGTTCACCGAACTCCTTTTGCTCGGCGTCCGTGGCCTTTCCACTGACCGCCTTGGGCATGAGCTGCCCCATCTTGGGGTTGCCGCCCAACATGTAGTTTGAATACGTTATCTCTATCTTCTTTCCGGTATCCGTCCGCTGAAACTCTACCGAGCAGATAGCGTCCGGAGGGGGCGCATCGTTCGGGTCGAAGGTGAGGAGGTTTTTCCTGTTATACCTGCCTCCGCCCAGTCCGCCAAAACCACTCTCGGGCGCCGCACCGGTAATCATACACACCACCTGGGATATCGGGCCGTTTACCTTGTCTTCAACCCCTCCCTTGAACTTAACCGTTATCTCACCCCTTACGGGGGTTTTATCAGGGTAAAGCTTCTTGAGGGCCAGTTGCGTCATCTTATACGTACCGGAGATGGCCGGGCAGGAGTGGCCCGCCATTTTCACCGCATCCCCGTAGGTATAGACCAGCGGTTCGCCTTTATCTATGGCCCCAAGCGCCACGGCCAGGGGGTCTTCCAATTTTATGGGTTCTACGTCATCAAAAAATGCCTTATTAAACTTGGTGGTTTCAACGGCCATTAAAACTCCTCCCGGGTGCCATGTATAAGCCAATACAACAATGAGACTTAGGACACATTTGGTTAAACTGCGCAGACTTACCATCGGGGCAAAAATCCTTTCTCTACGGAAACTCAAATCCACGAAGGTCAAAAGAGTTTTAGATTCTAACACGGGTAAGCTATCTGGTCAAGGAAAGGTTAGGGGGCCTGGGTGGGGCTGGCCCTCATTCCAGCGCAGGGGCGAGGTCGCCTCGCCCTCACAGTAGGGCAGGGTAACCCCGCCCCTACAGGCTTATCTCTTTCACCAGCTCATCTATTGACGAGTAGATTATGGGGTAGTCCAGCCGGGGGCGGTGGATGATTACCAGGGGGATTTCCAGCTCAAGGCAGGCGTCTATCTTCTCCTGTGTCTTTGCCTCTCTGCCGCCGTCTTTGGTGACGACTACGTTGATATCGAAATCCCGGATGTTGGCGACGTTAGATTCTTTTGAGAACGGGCCTTGTGCCGCAATAATGTCATTCGGCGAGATGCCCATCTCAATACACCTGTTAACATGCTCCGGCATGGGGAGGATGCGGGCGATGATCTCATGACTGCCGTCCTCCTGCAGCCCGATAAAATCCTTGACGCTGTTAAATCCGGTGGTGAGGAGTATCCGTCTGCCGAGCTTACCAGTGGCCTTCACGGCCTCATCAATGTTACCCACCTCATGTATGAGGGGCGATTCTGGCAGGGGTGTGGCCTCTCTCTGAAACCTGACATATTTGATGTTTTTTGTCGTGCATGCCCTCATTGCGTTCAGGGAGGCGTTTGCGGCGTAGGGGTGTGTGGCGTCTATGATGGTGTCGACAGTGTTCTCGTCGATGAACTTGAGGAGCGCATCCCCGTCCAGCCTGCCCTTGATGCACAGGTGTCCGAGTCCCATCTCCCTGAAGATTTCCTCGCCGTAAGTAGTAGCCACGGTGGTGAGGACCTTGGTCCCCGCCTCGTGCAGCCTGCGGACTATCTCCCTGCCGTCGGCAGTGCCCGACATGACCAGAATCACAGCTTATAGCCCCGCTTTGTTACCATGAAATTGCCGGAGAGAAACGTAGTGGAGTTGCCGATTATTATTGTTGTGGTCATGTCTGTCGGATGTTTGAGCATATCGGCCAGTGTGGTGACCACCACCTCCTGCCCCTGCCTGCCGGCGTCTTTTACGATGCCCACGGGGAGCGTTGGAGATCTCTTTTCCATAATAATCTGCCGGGCCTTTTCTATCTGCCACGTCCGCTGTGAGCTCTTAGGGTTGTAGAGCACGATGACATAGTCGCCCTCCACTGCAAGGCGCAGTCTTTTTTCTATCTGTTCCCACGGTGTGAGCAGGTCGCTCAGGCTTATGACGGCGTGGTCATGCATAATCGGCGCCCCCAGCAGGGCGGACGCGGCGCAGGACGCCGGGACGCCGGGGATAATCTCAACGGGGACTTCATACTCCATATTCCCGGCAAGCTCCAGCACCAGCCCGGCCATGCCGTAGACGCCGGGATCGCCGCTGCTCACAATAGAAACCACCTTGCCCTTTGCGGCCTCCTCCAGCGCCGCCTCACACCTCTGCCGCTCTTCACCCATACCCGAACTCAGTACGGGTTTGTCGCCTATCACGTCCTTTATAAGCCTCAGGTAGGTCTTGTAGCCGGCAATAACGTCAGAGCTCTTCAGGGCCTCCATGGCCCTGGGTGTCATGTCGGCCGTTGAACCGGGGCCTATGCCTACCACATTAAGTTTTCCCGGGCCACGGCTATTGTCACTCCCGGATATTTTTGCTTCTTCTGTATTAATTCTGTCTTCCTTCCCGCCAGGAGCGCTGCCGGCTCGCAGACGCCCCAGACGCCTATTTTCTCTTTGACGAATTCGGACCTGCTAAACTCCTGACCGCAGGCGTTAATCTCCTCCTTTGAAATCACCTTCAGGGGAATGCCCAGCTCACGAACACCTTCAGAGAGGCCGGGGACCCGTGCCCTCTCCTCTATGGTAGCAATTAACCTCACCCTTTCAAGGGGGATGTGGCACATCCTGAGGCCGGAGAGTATGGCCTCTTTGACGGCCCCGGAGGTTATATCGGCCTTGCAGCCTATCCCGACTATTATATCCTTCTTCGCCTCGGTACCGGTGGTTATAACCGCCTCGCCGTGGAGGATATTGGCTACTTCGAGGGCAAGGTCGTTTGCGCCGCCCTCGTGTCCGGACACTATGCTGACCGCGAACCGCCCGGCGTCATCCACCGCCACCACTGCAGGGTCAGAAAATTTGTCCTTTAGGTGGGGGGCAATGGCCCTCACCACTATACCCACGGCCATGATGAAGACCAGTCCTTCGTATTTTCCAAAAATATCATCTACAAGGGCACGAACCCCGTTTGAGAACGGCCTTGCGTGAGGCCTTTCCTGGGATTCTTGCTGGCACAGCCTTTCCGACAAGAACAGGTCTGCATCTTCCCCCAGATTGCGTTTCAGCCGTTCCGCTACCCTCAGCCCTTCCTCTGTAAGGGTTATAAGTGCTAGGCGCATCAATTATCCCTTTGCTGTAGACATTGCGGGAGGCGTCTTCCTTCGCCTTTTAGGCTTCCTTCGTTTCGGCCTCTTTGTAAGCTGAACCAGATCATCCAGCAATGAGTAAAATACGGGTACCACAAGCAGAGTGAGACACATGGAAGAGAACATGCCGCCTGCGGCCACTATGCCCATACCGGCCCTGGCCTCGGCGCCGTAGCCGAAACCGATTGCAATCGGCAGCATTGCGAACATGGTCGAAAAGGCTGTCATGAGAATGGGGCGCATCCTGACCTCGGCGGCCCCGATAATGGCAGTTTTAATCTCCTTACCTTCCCGCCTTAACCTGTTGGTGTAATCCACCAATAATATTGAATTCTTCGAAACCAGTCCGAGAAGCAGTATAAGACCGATGACACTGAACGCATTAATGGTGTTGCCGGTGGCCAGGAGCAGGCCAAACCCGCCCACAAAGCTGAGGGGCA
>JAUXLO010000171.1 GCA_030623665.1 Planctomycetota bacterium | reverse complement strand
GGGGGTGGGGCTGGCCGCAACTCAGGTAGGCTGGCCGGTACGGCTCCTGGTAAAGGACTCCACCGGTGAGAAGACCGGCGGGCGCGTCTACATAAACCCTGTTATAACTCATGAGGAGGGTGAGTCTCTGGAGGAAGAAGGTTGCCTCAGTTTGCCCGGCGTATTCGGAAAAATACCGAGGTCAGAAAGGGTAAAGGTAGTGACATACGACCTCCATGGCGAGAGGTTGGAGCTGGAGGCAGAGGGCCTTGAGGCAAGGGTGTGGCAGCACGAGATAGACCACCTTAACGGTCTCCTGATCATCGACAAGATGATTCCCACCAGCAGTCTGGCCAACTCCAAACGACTCAAAGAACTCGAAGTGATTTACAAGGAAGGGGCCACCGGAACTCGAACCCTGTAAACCACCCTGCCAACCCCTCTTAGTCAGAACCCATCCGGAGAATTTTTATAAGATTATGGACATCATCTTCATGGGAACGCCGGACTTTGCGTTACCCAGCCTCAGACGACTGGCGGACGTTTCTCATCACAACATCCTTGCGGTAGTCACCCAGCCGGACAGACCCAAGGGCCGCCACCTTCACCGCACATACCCCTCGCCCGTAAAGCAGTTGGCCGGGGAACTCGGCCTGAGGGTAGTCCAGCCACAGAGCGTTAATGAGCCGGAAATCCTCAGGAAGCTTAAGGACATGGGTCCGGACCTGATCGTAGTAGTTGCATTCGGCCAAAGGTTGTCACGAGAATTTCTGGAAATCCCAAAGACCGCCTGCATCAATCTCCACGCCTCACTACTGCCTAAGTACCGTGGTGCCGCCCCCGTCATACGAGCCATCGTAAACGGCGAAAAGATAACAGGTGTCACTGCCCAAAAAATAGTGTATGAGATGGACGCCGGTGACATTATCGACAGCGAGGTTATAGAGATAGGGCCTGACGACACGGCCGGTGATTTAGAGCCGAAACTCTCTGAGATGGCCGGTAATCTGCTAATTAAGGTCCTCGATGCCTACGAGCACTCCACTATATCTTATTCCCCTCAACAGAAGGAATTGGTAAGCTACGCACCCCGCGTAAAGAAAGAGGACGGGCTTATCAACTGGAACCAGCCCCCGGAAAAGATCCATAATTTTATCCGCGGGATGAACCCCAAGCCCGGCGCCTTCTCATTCCTCCCCGACCAGGATGGCAGGTCCAACAAGAGACTCATCATCCTATGCTCGCGTTCAGAGACCCAAAAGGGACCCCAAGAACCCTGTAAACCCGGCACCATACTTAACACCTCAGACCAGGGCATAGAGGTAGCCACAGCTGGTAACTCGTTGTGGATAACTCAACTCCAGCCGGAGGGCAGGAAGAAGATGACCGCACATGAATACCTCTTGGGGCACCGGCTGGATAAAGGGAAATGTCTTATGTCGGAATAAACCTCCTTGACTTTCTCTACGCCCTATATAAAATGTACCTAAACATACTAAAGGGGTAAGACACATGACCATTGGAGAGGTATTAGACTCCAAGTTCGTCTCTCTGAGCAATATGATACAGAGGTTAAAGGGCTCAAAGTGTCCGCCCTCCAGCCTGCTCATTATGTTCCCGCACTGCATCCAGTGGTCAAAGTGTCCCCAGAAGATAACCCTGGACCTTAATGAGTGTAAGCGTTGCGGCAAATGTAAGGTGAAGGACTTGATAGCGTTATCCGAGAAATACGGCGTCCAGCTTGCTGTAGCCACTGGCGGCAGGGCCGCACTGGAGAGGGTAAAGGCCGATGACATCCGCGGTGTAATAGGTATAGCGTGCGAGAAAGAGCTCCGTATCGGACTAATGGCCGCATTCCCGAAGGCCATCCTGTCTGTGCCCAACCTGAGACCCCACGGCTACTGTAAGGACACTGACGTGACCATGGAAGACGTTGAACGACAGGTCCGCGAGTTTCTGGAACAGTCACCGTTGGAACCAACTAAGTCATAACCGTTCTTACCGCACGTCTTGAAATATAGAGTATCTTTCCCCCACAATCCATGAAGAGGTAAATAAATGCGCAACATAATAATACTCGTCCTTGTGACCCTTTCTCTAACCCTTTCTGCCGCCGCATCAGCCCAGGAAGAACAATCCCCTCCAGAAACTAAGGCTCCCGATGTAAAAACAGATGACCTCAAGCAGCAGCACCAGCAGGAAATGGCTGAGTTACGTGCCAAACACAAGGCAGAAATGGAAGAACTAAGGACTGAACACCGGCAGGAGCGGGAAACCAGCCGAAGCGACCAACGCGCCAAGCGAAAGGCTACACGGGAGCAAATGCGCAAACAATTGAAAGAAGACCTGGAGAACCTGCGCAAACTGTTGAAGGAAGAGTTGGGAGACCTGCGCAAGGAGTATAGAGAAAAACTCAACCAGCTAATCGGAAAGATAACCGAACAACTGGACCGCATGCGAGAATAATAAAGGACAGGGCCGGCACATGCACCTATTTCTTGGAACGGCAAGAAGATGAAAAGATACATCCTCCCCACCTTAGCGGCCCTATGCCTTTCAATCCCCGTACCTGCTGCAGCCCAGGAGCCTTCCCCTGAGGGCAGACCCGCGCAACAAAAGTCCGAGCAGGCGCGCTTAAAGGTTCGATTCGCGGAAGAGATGAGGCTGCTACAGGCCACTCAGAAGGCCGAAATAAAGCGGCTGCAGGCCAGACACCTCGGACAGAAGAAGGCCCTGCGAGCAAAGTATAAGGGTATAGACCTGTCGCCGGAGACTGGCCCCGGGTCGGAACAGGAAGGCAGACTAGGACGCAAGCCCCCACGCATGGGGAAGGACCCCAGACAAGACCGCCCATATGTCGGGCCGCCGGGGCAGCTCAGACCGCGCAGGCCAGGCTACTCGCCTGAGGCCAGACCCGGCGGGGGATATTGGCCAGAGCGCCAGCCTAAAGCTGAACGCGAAAAACCAGGTAAACCACCAAAGCCAAAACGCCAGAAAGAGGCCAAACCTGCTAAACCGGGACCTGCGGGACCACGCATATAACCGGAACCCTGCGCCGAACAACCACCAGGGCATGAGAACGACATTTATAGATAGGAAGTAGCGTATGAGTGCCGCAGGCCACATCCTAGGTGGCTCGCCCAGGCGAAGCTTTATCCCGGCGGCAACAAGAGGCACAGGTCTGAAGCCCCACGCCGCCCAACTCAACAAGATATTAAAAGATGACGACCAGATCCATCCACATAACCACCTTCGGGTGTCAGATGAATAAGGCGGACTCGGAGCTTTCTGCCGGAATTCTACTGGAAAAGGGCTACCGGATCGCCCCCGACGAGGCTTCTGCCGACGTTATACTCTTTAACACCTGCTCGGTCAGGCAACGCGCCGAAGACAAGGTAAATTCCCGGCTCGCACAACTGAGGGGGCGCAAGACTGAAGACCCGGGGCTTATCATCGGCGTCCTCGGCTGCATGGCGCAAAAGGAGGCGCAGGGGTTCTTTAAAAAATTCCCTCACGTTGACATGGTCTGCGGCACCAGGATGTTCGATAAGCTGCCTGAGCTGCTGGACAGATTAAAGGACAACGGGAACCATCTCCTGGCCATCGGTGAAGATGACGATATTACATACTACCCCAAGCGCCGCCCCCCGGGCCAGCGCCCCTACCAGTCATTCGTCACCATCATTAGGGGATGCGACAACGAATGCTCTTATTGCATTGTGCCGTCCGTAAGGGGGCATGAAATCAGTAGAACCGTAGCTGAAATTGTCGAGGAGGTTGGGGCGCTGGCG
>JAUXLO010000096.1 GCA_030623665.1 Planctomycetota bacterium | reverse complement strand
TGGGGCTTAACGTCTCCTCCGCTATTGTTGTAGGTAAGGGGGTACTTCTTCTTCCACCCGTCGATTTTCTTGAACCATTCCTTCCTTTCCACGTGGCGTACGTGTTTTATGAGCTCAGTGAGGATGTCTTTGGCATCACCCACCACAGGGATGTCGACCTTGACATTCTTACTGATGGAGGCCGGGTCTATGTCTACGTGGATGATATTGGCTTTTGGTGCGAATTCATCAATCTTTCCTGTGACCCTGTCGTCAAAGCGCGAGCCGATTGCTATAAGCAGGTCTGACTCTTGGACGGCGTGGTTGGCGTAGCCAGTACCGTGCATTCCCAACATGCCAAGTGAGAGGGCGTTGGTCTCGGGGAATCCTCCAAGACCCATAAGTGTAGTGGTAACGGGCATATTGGCCTTTTCGGCGAGCTTGAGAAGCTCCTGGGAGCATCCCGAGAGGATGATGCCGCCTCCGGTGTAAAGCACGGGCCTCTGGGAGTTGTTTATGGCCTCGGCTGCAATCTTGATCTGCCTCGGATTGCCATGGTATTTGGGCTTATAACCGGGCAGGTCAACCTTCTCCGGCGGTGGTTCATTTGTGCACTGCATGGTAATGTCGACGGGAAGGTCTATAACGACCGGACCGCACCTGCCTGTACTGGCGATGTAGAAGGCCTCATTTATTATCCTTGGCAGGTCGTCCAGGTCTTCTACGAGGTAGCTGTGTTTGGTAATGGAGCGCGTTATGCCCATCACGTCGGCCTCCTGGAAGGCGTCGTTTCCTATAAGGTTGGTCTTTACCTGTCCCGTGATGGCGATAATGGGCACCGAGTCCATGAAGGCGGTGGCGATGGCGGTGGTGAGATTGGTGGCACCTGGTCCGGATGTGACCAGGCAGACTCCGACCTTGCCTGTTGCCCTGGCGAAGCCATCTGCTGCATGCCCAGCAGCCTGCTCATGCCTGGTCAGTATGAATTTTAGCGGCGAGTTGTATATGGTATCAAAAAGGGGCAAAACGGCACCACCGGGGATACCAAAGACGTATTCCACCCCTTTGTCGATTAACGTGTCTATAAGTGTCTGTGCGCCTGTCTTTGTCATTTTGTTTAAAAGCTCTCTTTCATCATGAAAATACCATACGAGAATGAAACAGGGGGGTCGCCATCGCAAAACAAGGAGGCTTAGAAAGACTTAGCTTACGGGCAGGCGACTTAGGCGGCCTGACCGACTAATAACACCGCCACCAGGCGTCGGGATACGGTGGGTTTTATGTTAAGGTAAAATACCCTCTCCAAAACGTTGCTCCTGGTCCTCCCTAAGGGGCGCTTCGTCATAATCAACGTCGTGTATCGTCTTGGGAGGCTTATATCCCGGTTGGGTAGACTTCTCCAATTCTTCCTTATATGCCGTTAGCACACGATGTTGTATGTATTCTCGGCATCCCGAATTTATCGGATGGGCAGTGTCGGCGTAGAGTTTTACTTTTCCTCCAAGACTGTCTTGATTCTTCAGTCCACGTTTTTCATCCAGCCTTGCGCCGCACTCATTGCAAAAACTCGCTCGAATATGATTCTTCCCGCTACATCTTGAGCATCTGTCGGTCAGCTTTCTGCTGGGCATGGCCACGAAGACCCCTTTTTGGCCTTCAATGACCTTCAGGTCTCTTACCACAAAATCATTGTTAATGGTAATACTGCAGAAGGCTTGCAAACGATTCTTCTTGGCTTCGGTTAGCTTTACTCTGACTTCTGTAATCTCCACGGTACAACCCCCCTATTTTCAAGCTAAGCACGGGCAGTAGGCTATTAATTTGGCACTACAATGGTGGGTAACTAATTTGACACTACAAAAGCCTTCTTTATTCCCCGTTTACCGAGGGCTTCTTTTATGTTATTGGCCTCCCTCTGGTTCTCACAGTGTCCGTAGATAGCAGAGCCACTTCCTGACAGCAATACCCCGTCGGAGAGGTAGCTTTCAAGAAGGCCTTTAAATCTTCGAAGCTCTGGATATAACTCCAAGGCCACTTCTTCTAGTCTGTTAAAGAGCGAGATATTTAAAGAATCGGCACTATCCGATAAAAGTGCCTTAACAATAAAATTAACATCTTTTTTTTCTCTTGTCAAATCAATTTTCAGGTTGTTGTAAACTTTGGCGGTAGATACCCTTATGTTGGGATAGAGGAGGATGTACGAGAACCTGTGTTTCACCTCCAACGGGGTCACAATCTCCCCTCTTCCTTTGCATAATGCAGTGCCGCCCTTTACGAAAAATGGGACGTCTGAGCCCAGACGGGCGGCCATATCCATTAGTCTTGTCTCGCTTAAGTCTGTGTTGCATAAGGTGTTTAGGCCTTTTAGTACGGTAGCGGCATCGGAGCTTCCCCCCCCAAGTCCCGCCGCAACAGGAATCCTCTTTATCAAGTGAACCCTGACCCCACTTTTTATGCCAGTCTCTTTCTGGAAGATACGGGCGGCCTTCCACACAAGGTTATCTTGGTCACATGGGATATCCGGCTCTGTACAGGTCAGTTCTATGTCCTGGTCACGGTCTGTTACCTCCAGCCGCAGGGTGTCTGCCAGGTCTATCTCCTGCATGACCGTCTCCAGCTCATGATAGCCGTCAGGCCTCTTGCCCAGCACCTCCAGGAAAAGGTTTATCTTTGCGGGGGCGGTCAGAGTAATGGTCTTCTTTGGGTTCAATGGCTTAACTGTTTCCCTCGGAGAGGTGCCAGAAGCCGAGGTGGGTGGCATCATAGCTCCTCTCATCAAAGCGGACGAGTCTGCCTATGTTGTCAGGAATTTCAACCTTCTTGGCCCTGTACTCAAGCACGACGATACCGGGGTATCTCAGTATGTTATGGTCTGCAAGGTTCTCAAGGAGTTGGAGAAGCCTCTTTTTGTCCTCCGTGTCCTCGACGACCTTGTAAGGGGGGTCGACGAAGGCCAGCTCGAAGTACACGCCCTTCTTAATAAGGTGGGGTAAAACCCTGAAGGTATCCATCTTGAGAATTTTGCCGTGGGACTCCAGCCCTGCGGTACGAAGGTTCCTGCGCAGGTATGTTATTGCCGAGGCATTGTTCTCCACAAACAGGCAGGACTGTGCGCCCCTGCTGAGCGCCTCTATGCCCACGGCCCCCGTGCCGGCAAAGAGGTCCAGGACGGGACGGTTTATTACAAGCCCCCCCAGGATGTTGAAAAGGGACTCCTTCACCCTGTCCCGCGCGGGCCTTATCCCTATGCCCCTGGGGCAGTATAAACGCCTTCCTTTTGCTGTACCGGCTATAATACGCATGAGTATAACTAGACGTACTCTCAAATCTTATTATATAATATGAATTAGTGCAAGTGCGGGGTAGGGCCCCGGTGAAAAACAGTTTGACTTTTATAATGCTTCAAAATATAATCCGTATTTAATAATAGTAAAAGGACTTAACAACTGCTAAGGTTCTGGTAGTATGGAAAGAGATTTAACCACCCTCCGTGAACGCCTCATAAGCCTGAAAGACTCTCTTTGACCTGGCAGCCAAAGAGAAGGAGCAGAGGCTGCTAGAGAAAAAGATGTCTTCCGGAGACCTCTGGAAGGACAAACAGAAGGCCCAGGAAATCCTGAGAAGGCTCAAGAATCTTAAAGAGATAACCACGCCATTTAAAGAACTGGAGAGTACCTGGGAAGACCTTGCTGTGCTTGCTCAGCTGGCCGATGAGGACAAGTCGATTGCACCTGAGTTGGAGCGAGATATCCGGACCTTCCAAAGGAGGTTGGAGGGGGTTGAACTCAGGGCCTTGCTCGGCCATCCCCATGACCGCAGTAGTGCATATCTGAGTATTCACGCTGGTGCGGGGGGTACAGAGTCGTGTGACTGGGCCGCCATGCTTCACAGGATGTACAGCCGGTGGATGGAGAGGAACGGCTACACCCATGAGGTAGTCGATCTGCAGCCGGGCGAGGAGGCCGGTATCAAGAAGGTGGTTGTGCATGTGAAGGGTGCATGGGCCTATGGGTACCTCAGTGCAGAGGTAGGTGTGCATAGGCTGGTGAGGATATCTCCTTTCGACACAAACCAGAGGCGCCACACGTCCTTTGCGGCTGTAGATGTCGTTCCTGAGATGGAGAAGGGGGAAGAGGTGGAGATACGGCCGGAGGATATCAAGGTTGACACGTTTCGTGCCAGCGGTGCAGGCGGACAGCACGTGAACAAGACCTCCTCTGCCGTAAGGATTACCCACCTGCCTACGGGCATCGTAGTCCAGTGCCAGAACGAGCGTTCCCAGCACAAGAACAGGAAGACAGCCACAAGTATGCTCATGGCGAGGCTTAATCAGTTGCGGGAGAAGGAGAGAGAGAAGGAAAGGGATGCGCTCTACGATGAAAAGGGGGAGATAGCCTGGGGCCACCAGATACGCTCCTACGTGCTCCATCCGTATAACATGGTAAAGGACCTGCGCACGGGTAAAGAGACCGGAAACACCCAGGCAGTGCTGGATGGGAAGATTGACGATTTTATAGACGCCTATCTCAGACAGAAACTTGCAAAAGAGGGGCCTTCGGTGGTTAATGCCTCTTAGCGGAGTGGGGAAGAAATAAATGGACTCTTTAAAACAGGTTGACCGGGAGGTCTGGCAGGCGATTCAGGACGAGTTAGAGCGGCAGCAGTTTCACCTGGAGCTTATAGCGTCTGAGAATTACTGTACCCCTGCCGTTCTTGAGGTTCAGGGTTCTGTCCTTACTAATAAATACGCCGAGGGCTACCCGAACAAGAGATATTACAGTGGTTGCGATAATGTGGATGTGGTGGAGCGGTTGGCGATGGAGAGGGCCAAGAGGCTCTTCGGTGCCGAACATGCCAACGTTCAGCCCCACTCGGGCTCGCAGGCCAATATGGCCGTTTATTTTGCGGCCCTTACTCCTGAGCATAGGGTGCTTGGGATGGACATCACTCACGGCGGACACCTCACTCACGGGTTTAAGAAGAATTTTTCAGGGCAGATATACGAGGCCGCCACATATGGTGTTGACAGAGAGACAAAACTCCTGGACTACGAAGCCATTATGGAGAAGGCCAGGACTTTTCAACCGGACCTTATTATTGCAGGGGCCAGTGCATATTCCCGTGCGATAGACTTCGCGAAATTCAGGGAGATAGCGGACGACGTCGGTGCGCTTCTGATGGTGGACATGGCCCATATCGCCGGGCTTATAGCCGGGAAACAGCATCCGGACCCGGTACCGTATGCGGACTTTGTTACCTCTACCACACACAAGACGCTGGGTGGACCACGCGGAGGTTTCATACTCTGTAAGGCGAAATATGCGGCGAAGATTGACCAGAAGGTCTTTCCCGGTATGCAGGGCGGGCCGCTTATGCACATCATTGCTGCCAAGGCGGTGGGCTTCAAAGAGGCCCTGACCGACGGGTTCCGCGAGCGCCAGAGACAAACCGTAGCAAACGCGCGGGCCCTGGCACAGGAACTTATGAACAGGGGTTACGACGTGATTACCGGGGGTACGGATAATCACCTCTTCCTGCTCGATCTTACCAATAAAGATATTTCCGGTAGAGACGCACAGGGGTGCCTCTCAGAGGTGGGCATCTATGTGAATAAGAACCTCATTCCCTTCGATGAGAGGGGGGCCTTCGAGACCAGCGGCATCCGTGTGGGTTCTGCTGCTGCTACCACCCGGGGCATGAAGGAACAGGAAATGGTTACAATCGGCGGATGGATAGACCGTGTACTTTCGGCCCCTTGGGATGACGAGCTCAAGAAGAGTGTCAAGAAAGAGGTGACAGACTTCTGCGCCTCTTTCCCTGTCTACGAGAACGGGACAATCTCTGCGCCCCTTTTGGAGGGGCTACCCACCGAAAAGTCATGACCAAATGAAGCCCTTTAAAAGGATTTCCGTTCTGGGCAACGGCGGCTGGGGAACAGCCTTATCGCTCCTGCTCTATAAGAAGGGCTATGACGTCCTGCTATGGGGTAATACGCAGGAGTATGTTGAATTCCTCAGAGAGAAGAGGGAGAACGTAAAATATCTCCCAGGTATCCCCATCCCCCCTGAGCTTCCACTTACCAGCGACCTGGCCGAGGCGGCTGACGGTAGGGAACTTATCGTGGTCGCTGTTCCGTCCCCGTACCTCAGGTCTGTCATGGAAAGATTTAAACCCCACTATGCGAGGGGCGCGACCGTGTTGAATGTGGTCAAGGGTATAGAGAATGATACCCTCTTGCTGGCGAGTGAGGTGATAAAGGACGTCCTCGGCGGCAATATACCCGTCGCACTCATGATGGGGCCGAGCCACGCCGAGGAGGTGGCGCGGTCTCTGCCTACCACGGTGGTCGTCTCTGGTGGGGAGATGTGTGACGAGATACAGAAGGTGTTCTTTACGGACAGGTTCCGGGTATACACCAATCCCGATTCTGTGGGCGTGGAGGTGGGAGCGGCGGTGAAGAACGTTATAGCCATCGCAGCGGGGATATGTGAGGGTTTACGATTTGGCGACAACACGAAGGCGGCCCTCATTACAAGGGGGCTGGTGGAGACAACGCGGCTGGGGGTCAAGATGGGCGGCAAGAGGGCTACGTTCAGCGGGCTTACGGGGCTTGGCGACCTGATTACTACCTGCATCAGCCCCTACGGGCGGAACAGGCACGTCGGACTTGAGATAGGTAGGGGAAAGAAGATAAAAGAGCTGTTAGAAGGCATGGAGCAGGTGGCCGAAGGGGTCTTTACCACACGTTCGGTCAGGCTGTTGGCGGATAAACATAAAGTAGACATGCCTATCTGTGGAGAGGTCTACAACGTACTCTACGAAGACAAAGACCCGCTTACTGCGGTAAGCGATTTGATGATGCGCACCCCCAGATCGGAGCTGGAGGAGCTGGAGTGACTTGCGGCACAGCTTTCTTGCTCAGCAGATACAGAACTTTATTGCTTATCTCTCATTTCTCGCAAACCAACAGTTTATGACCTTCTGGATATTTACTTAGGGGTGCGA
>JAUXLO010000142.1 GCA_030623665.1 Planctomycetota bacterium | reverse complement strand
CGCCCGGGAGGCAGCCGTGGTGGAGGGGCTGGACGTGATACCGGTAACCTCACTGACCGACACGGTGGGATTCCTGAGCGGGCAGCTGGATATAAAACCCCTCAGGCTCAGCCTGAAGGAGGCCTTCGAGGAATCTGCCTCTTATGACGTGGACTTTGTGGACGTAAAGGGGCAGGAGCATGCGAAGAGGGCGTTGCTCGTGGCCGCAGCAGGGGGGCATAACATGTTGATGATAGGCCCGCCGGGCGGCGGTAAGACGATGCTGGCCGAGAGGCTGCCCACGGTCCTTCCAAGACTCCTGCCTCAGGAATCACTTGAGACCACCAGGGTCTACAGCATCTGCGGCCTTATAGACCAGAACCACTCCATGGTGGCCGTCAGGCCGTTTCGCACGCCGCACCACAGCATAAGCGAGGCAGGGCTGGTTGGGGGCGGCACCTTTCCCCGGCCCGGTGAGTTGAGCCTCTCTAACCACGGGGTGTTGTTCCTGGACGAACTCCCGGAATTTGACCGCAGCACTCTGGAGTCGTTAAGACAGCCCCTGGAGGCCGGACAGATAACCATAGCTCGCGCCTCAAGCAGCGTCACGTATCCCGCCAACGTAATGCTGGTAGGGGCCATGAACCCCTGCCCCTGCGGATACTACGGACATACCAGGAAGGAATGCCGCTGCACGCCCCATCAGATACAAAAATACGTCTCCAAGGTCTCCGGGCCGCTGTTAGACAGGATAGATATCCATGTAGAGGTCCCGGCGCTGGAGAGTAAGGACCTTAAGACAGGCCCGACAGGAGAGACGTCAGACACGTTGAGGGCCAAGGTCGAGGCTGCACGGGAGGTGCAGAACAAGAGACTTAACGGGACCGGACTTACGGCCAACGCCCAGATGACCAGCAGGCTGGTAAAAAAGCACTGTGTGCTGGAAGCTGAGGCGGAGACGCTTCTGCATCAGGCCATGATGGAACTGGGACTGTCCGCGAGGGGCTATAACAAGATTTTGAAGATTGGCCGCACCATCGCAGACCTTGAGGGCAGTAAAGGAATCGGCACGCCGCACATCTCCGAGGCCATCCAGTACAGGAGCCTGGACAGGGGACTCTGGAGGTGAGGAAACAGCCGGGTAGATCTCGACGCCCCCTGCTATACCTGATGTTTCTCCTGTCTGACACATTCCCGCCTTAAAAAATGTAGGGACAGAATCCCTCTCACCGCCCAAGAAGACACAAGCCTCCACAAAAACCCCTAAAGCCATTCGGGCAAGTATTCCACAAACCGGTAACCCTTCCCTAGAAAAATGTTGCATATGTGGCCTCTCCTGCCTAGAATAGTGCCATACTAGCATGATAACGTTGCCGTAATATGTAAAGATGCGACAACGTGGGAAACTAACCGGTGGTATAGTTATGAATCTAATTAGTGAACTAGTAGCCAGGCACTTTCACCGCCTCGCCTGTCTGGCGATTGTCATTGTGGGGCTTATCGTCTACTCCAATACCATCCACTCCAGCTTCCAGTTTGACGACTATAAAAGTATTGTAGATAACCCTGCTATAAGGGACCCGCAGAACATCCCGCAGCTGTTTAGAGGCGAGGGTCCCACCGCGCCCTCCCGTGCTATCGTTACAACGACCTTTGCCATTAACTATTACTTAGGGGGCGATTCTGTTGAGGGCTACCGCTGGTTCAACATATCCATACACCTGCTGAACGGCCTCCTGGTGTATCTCCTTGCCGTTACTATCCTCAGCAAGTACTTCTCAGGGGCCCGCGGCATGGATACTTCAATAGCGCGCGTCCTTGCCCTGTTTGTGGCCCTGTTATTTGTCGCCAGTCCTATTCAAACCCATGCAGTTGCCTATATCGTCCAGCGAAATGGTCTGATAGCATCGTTTTTCTATCTCTTGTCGCTTGTCCTTTTCACAAAAGCCGTTACATCGCATGGCGTCAGCGCCTATCTATATACGGGAAGTGTATTGAGCTTCCTCTTTGCCATATGGTGCAAGGAGATGGCATACTCTGCACCTGTTATTATGTTTCTATATTACCAATGCTTTGTTGCAGGGCATTGCAGGTCACCTGGTAAAGGACTGAGACTGGTACTGCCATATGTCGCCCTAGCAGCGGTGTCATTTTATCTCACTGTGCCGCTTGGTGCGGAGCGGTCCGCCCCAGAGTGGGGACGATGGGAATACCTACTCACCCAATCCAATGCCCTGATAGAGTATATCAAGCTCCTTGTGCTGCCCCTTCCGGGCAGGTTGAATGTGGATTATGACTTTCCGTTGGCAGGGACGCTATGGGAATTCCCCACCCTGCTATCAGCGGTGTCCATTGTTGCCATACTAGCCACGGCGTTTCTGTTTTTAGACAGGGCAAGGCTCCTGGCCTTTTCTGTCCTGTGGTTCTTTGTAACGCTGGCGCCTACAAGTAGTTTTATCCCCCTTCGAGACCTTATGGTCACCTACCGTTTGTATCTCCCGGGGGTAGGCTTTTACCTGCTCCTGGTGGTGGGTGTCCATAAGGCCGTTTGTTACCTGGGCGAGAGGAGGGGGTTAGAGCCGAGGTTTACCCGCCTCGCAGAGCTGGCAGTACTCATAAGTATCGTCCTGTTCTACAGCGCCTGCACCTACGAGCGTAATAACGTGTGGAAGACGCAGATTACACTATGGGAGGACACGGTGAACAAATCTCCCAACAAGGTAAGACCTCACTACAACCTTGGCTACTGCTATGCGAAGGAAGGGCAGGAGATCAAGGCGTGGAAACAGTATCTCATATGTAAGGGGCTTCATATAAAGGCGCCTCGCATCAGGGATAGTCTGGAGTTGGAGTGCTACAGTGCTGCGTGCAACAACCTGGGGATGATTTACTTCAATGCGGGTCTGTATAATGTGGCCGTACCCATCTTAAAGGAGGCCATAAAGATTAATCCCAATAGCGCCAAGGCCCATTCTAATCTGGGTGACGCCTACGTCTATACCGGCAGGATGGAGGAGGCAGAAGCCGAGTATAAGCTGGATATCCAACTAAATAACAAACGGTCACGTGCCTACGGCGGGCTCGGTCTCGTGTACGAGTCGAAGGGCATGCTGGACGAGGCCATCGGCGCCTACACCAATGCCGTGAGAGTAGACCCCACGAACACGGCCGTATGGATGAAGCTGGGTCGGCTATGGCTTAACCACAGAAAAGACGCTCACAAGGCCATGCACTACCTGCGGGAGGCTCAGAGGGTCTGTACTGATCAGGAGACACTGGAGGAGATCAACAAGCTTGTGGGGGTTATACAGGGCCAGAGATTATCACAGCATCTTCCCGATGTGCGAAGAACTCCATGACTACTTTAACCAAAGAATCGCATTTTATGCTTTACATCCACGATTTATTTCCTATACTGCTCTCATCTGTTCCAGCCCATGAGGAGGGTACGAACACGGATGTTTATCGGTTATACCCCTACCATAAACAACAGGCCGCTGGTCGTATGAGGCCTGCTGCATTTCTTATATAGCCCAGACTGGGGCTGTTAGCCCTTGTTGTCGGGCCTCGTCATGGAGGCCCTTGACCCGGTGAAGGGACGCTTCACCGTGCCACGTTTCACTGTACCCCGGCGGAGGTCCGTCACGAAAAGTCAACCGGGCACGCGGCCAAGAGGTCCATGGCATTTTTCATTTTTTCATGAGGATGTGTCTAAAACTTGTCTCCGGTGAGCTGTATGCCACTGCTGCGACAATGACAATAAGCCGCACCGGAATACGCCAGTCGGCAGACCGATAAGTATTTCGTACTGCGCATGCTGGCTAGCTTTTATGAGGAGGGTATAGATGAGTGAGATACGAACAGCGATTGTAGGCGTTGGAAATTGCTCCAGCTCATTGGTACAGGGGCGCTACTACTATGCGGACAGCGGAGTAGACATCCCCGGGCTGATCACAAAACACTTCGGTGGGTATTATGCCTGCGACATCAGTTATGTTGCAGCGTTCGACGTGGACGAGCGGAAGGTCGGCTATGACCTGAGTGAGGCCATATTTGCACGACCTAATTGTACTACGGTCTTTCACAGGGATGTCCCCTATCTTGGCACTCCGGTCTCTATGGGCTATATCATTGACAGCATACCTGCCCATAATGAGGAGCATGACGAGGACAGAAGGTTCAAACCCAAAAGAAACATTTATAGCTCTGACGCTACGGCCAGGAAGGCGATTGTTGACATACTTCGCAGGGCCTCGGTTGACGTAGTGGTCAACTTCCTGCCGGTGGGCAGCGAGCTTACAACCTTCTTTTACGCTGACTGTGCGCTGGAGGCCGGAGCGGCGTTTGTAAATGCAATACCGGTATTTGTTTCAAAACACCATGGCGGCAAATTCAAGGAATTCGGCCTTCCAATTCTGGGGGATGACGTTAAGTCACAGGTCGGGGCGACTATAATACACAGGGTACTGGCGAAGCTATTTCAGGACCGCGGCCAGCCACTTAAATCCACTTACCAGCTAAACGTTGGAGGCAATACCGACTTTCTTAACATGCTGGACAAGTCGAGATTGGAGAGCAAAAGGCTCAGTAAGACCCAGGCCGTCACCAGCCAGATGAACGGCAACGATATCGACGCGAAACGTGTTTATATAGGCCCAAGTGATTACGTCCCATGGCTTTTAGATAACAAGCTATGTTTCTTGAGAATAGAGGCTGAGCAGTTTGGCGG